>CAXUNV010000528.1:0-3548 GCA_964252355.1 uncultured Chthoniobacterales bacterium
GTTACGCGCACAACGGCTTCAAGATCGCGATGACCCGGCGGGCTTTGGTCCGGGCCTTGGCGCAGGCGTCCGGCACGGCGGCGGCCGGCGGGGTTTAAAAGGCGATGGATTTTTCCGACAAAAACCCGAGCGACGGGCCGGAGCGCGTGGACGGCCGTCTGAAAGTCACCGGGCAAGCCCGGTACGCGGCGGATTTCCAACCCAGCGGCCTCGCCCACGCGGTCCTGCTCCAGGCAAACGTCGGGCGTGGCCGGGTGAAGACCCTGGACTTTTCCGCGGCGGAGCAAGCCCCGGGCGTTTTGGGGGTTTTGCACCGGGGCAACTGTCCGCCGTTCCAGGCGTATCCCGAACGGCTGCGCACCAAAGGATGGCCCGGGGAACGCCGCGTCCCCTTGGCAGATGACGAGGTGCATTGGAACGGCCAGCACGTGGGCTTGGTGGTGGCGGAGACCTTCGAACAAGCCCGCGCGGCGGCCACGCAGGTGCGTACGGTCTACGATGCGGCCGAACCGCCCTTGGTGGACCTTGACGATCCGCGGGCTGCGGAAACGGCGGAACAACCGGAAGAGTTTGTCGGACGGGAAAAGTTGCAGGAGAGCCGGGGTGAGCCGGCGCGCGTGTGGGACGAGACACCGGAGGATCGGCGCTTTGCGGCGACGTACGAGACGCCGGTGGAAAACCACAACCCGATCGAACTCTTTTCCACCACCGCCGTTTGGCAAAGCCAGGACCGCCTGTTGCTCTATGAGGCGACGCGTTGGATCAAGGGGACCCAAGAGATCGTGGCCAACGCGTTCGGCTTGCCGCAGGAGAATGTGCGGGTGGTGGACCCTTTCGTGGGCGGCGCGTTTGGGGCCAAGGGGTTCACCTGGGGGCACATCCTGCTGACGGCCGCCGCCTCGCGGCTCGTCGGCAGACCGGTGCGCTTGCATTTCACCCGGGCGCAGATGTTCGACTCGGCCGGGCAACGGGCAGCCACCCGCCAGACCTTGCGGCTGGCGGCTTCGCCCGAAGGTCGGCTAAAGGCGTTGGAGCACCACACGGTGACGCATTGCTCGCCCTTGGCCCAATTCACCGAGCCATGCGGCAACCTGAGCCGCCGCCTTTACGCCTGCCCGGACGCGGCCGTCACCCACACCTTGCTGCACCTGAACCTCACCACGTCCTGCCCAATGCGTGCGCCCGGCGAAGCGCCGGGGGTGTACGCCCTGGAGTGCGCGATGGACGAAATGGCTGAGCGCCTGGACCTGGACCCGCTGGAGTTTCGCCTGCGCAATCACGCCGAAGCGGACCCGGAAACCGGCCGCCCCTGGTCGAGCAAACACCTGCGCGAGTGTTACGCGCACGGTGCCGAAAAGTTCGGGTGGGCGGACCGGCCGAAAATGCCCGGACGCCTGCGGGCGGAAGATGGCAGCTTCGTCGGCTGGGGCATGGCCACCTCAGTTTACCCAGCCAACCAGATGCCCGCGTCCATGCGCCTCACCCTCAGCGCCGACGGTTTGCTGGGCCAAAGCGCCACCCACGACATCGGCACCGGCACCTACACGGCCATGACCCAGGTTTTGGCGGAAGATCTGGGCATCCCGATGGGCCGGGTGCAGTTCCAACTGGGCGATTCGAGCTTGCCCGAGGCGCCCGTCAACGGCGGTTCCTGGTTGACCGCGAGCGTCGGCACGGCGGCGTTGCGCGCGAGTGCCGCGCTCAAAGAGAAGATGGTGGCGCTGGCGACCGGTTCTCCGGACGCGCCTTTCGCCGGCGAGCGGGTGGTCTGTGCGGCGGGCCGGGTCGGCGTGGCGGGCGATCCGCGGCGATCCCTCACCTTTGCCGAGTTGCTCCGGGAGACCGGCCAGGAACGGTTGGTGGTGGAAGAAAGCGCCCGCCCGGGACCGGAGCGGCAACAATTCTCGTTCCTTTCCTTTGGCGCGGTTTTCGTGGAGGTGCGCGTCGACCCCGCGTTCGGCCGGGTGCGCGTCGAGCGGGTGGTCGGAGTTTACGACGTGGGTCGGGTGTTGAACGGGCGTCTCGCCCACAGCCAACTGTTGGGCGGGGTTACGTTCGCACTCGGCATGGCCCTGCGGGAGCAGACGGTGCCCGATGCGCGCACGGGTCGGATCGTCAACGCCAACTTGGCCGAGTACCTCGTGCCGGTCTGCGCCGACACGCCGCCTCTCCTCGATCTGTCGTGGTTGGGTTTGGCGGACGTCCACATGCCTGGGCTGCACGCCCGCGGCCTTGGTGAGATCGGGGTGGTGGGAACGCCGGCGGCGGTGGCCAACGCCGTCTACCACGCCACCGGCCGACGCGTGCGCAAGTTGCCGATCACGGTCGATCGGGTGATGGGGTAACGCGCGCGGCGCGCAGGCCGAATGACAAATGGCAAAGGCCAACAGTGGGGCGCGAACTGCGCCCTCCTCAACGACCATGAAAACCGTCAGGTTCGGGATTATCGGCGTCGGCGGGATGGGCGGGGTTCATGCCGAAGGTCTGCGCGACGGCAAAGTGCCGCGCGCGACGCTCGCCGCCGTTTGTGACCACAACGCGGCGGCCGTTGGCCGGTTTCCTTCGGTGCCGGGTTTTGCTTCGGTCGACGAGTTCTTCCGCGTGCCCGGGGTCGACGCGGTCGTCATCGCGACGCCACACCCTTCCCACGCCGCCCTCGGCGCCACGGCCCTTGCGACCGGACGCCACGTCCTTGTCGAGAAACCGATCGCGTCGCACAAGGCCGATGCGGAGCGCCTCCTGGCAGCCCACGTTTGCAAGGACCAAGCGTTCGGGGTGATGTTCAACCAGCGGACCGACCCCTATTTCCAAACGCTTCGCCAACTGGTCCGGTCCGGTGAGCTTGGCGCGATTCGTCGCGTGCACTGGACGGCGACCGATTGGTTCCGGACCGAGGCCTACTACCGGTCGGGCTCCTGGCGGGCGACTTGGGCCGGCGAAGGCGGTGGCGTCTTGCTCAACCAATGCCCGCACCAACTCGACCTGTTTCAGTGGATTTTTGGCATGCCCACCGCCGTGCGCGCCTTCTGCCGTTTCGGCCGTTACCACCACATCGAGGTGGAGGACGACGTGACGGCGTTTTTCGAATACCCGGACGGGATGACGGCGGTGTTGGTCGCCTCCACCGGCGAAGCGCCCGGCACGCAACGGTTGGAAGTGGTCGCGGACCGGGGCAAGGTCGTGCTGGAGGGTAACGAGTTGCGCTACACCCGCAACGTCATGCCCGCGAGTGAGTGGTCGCGGACCCACCCGGAACGATTTGCCGCGCCACCAGCCCAAGAGGTGCCGATCCCGCTGGACGGGCATGGGCCCCAACACCTGGCCATGCTGACGAATTTCGTGGATGCGATCTGCGACGGGGTTCCGCTGCTAGCACCGGCCGCGGAGGGCCTGTTTTCTTTAGAGCTGGCGAACGCCTGCCTGCTCTCGACTTGGGAAAACCGTTCCGTTCCACTGCCCATCGACGCGGCGTTTTACGAAGAGCGGCTGCAGGAAAAGATCGCGGCCTCCGACCGGAGACCGCCGGCGGAAATTCGCCGCGTAAGTGT
>CAXUNV010000529.1:0-3535 GCA_964252355.1 uncultured Chthoniobacterales bacterium
GACCTCGCCCGATCCGGGGCGGCTGGATCCGGAACGTCGGCGCCCCCGTCGGGGCGCTCGGTTTGGCGTTTGCGGCGGCCGCCTTGCCGATCCTCTTTTCCGGCGTCAACCCTTGGGTCGCTTACGGCGCGTTGTGGCGTGGCGCCGTCGGGTCGCCTGCCGCCTTGGCGTTTGCCGTGAACAAAACGACCCCTTACCTCCTGACGGGGGTTGGCGTCGTCCTCTGCTTTCGAGCCCGGGTGATCAACATCGGGGGCGAGGGCCAGATCGCCGTCGGTGGCTTGGCGGCGGCCGCCGTGGCGTTGGTCACGGCGACCCTGCCCGGACCAGCCCCGATGCTTTTGGCCCTGCTAGGCGCCTCCTTGGCCGGGGCGGGCTGGGCCGGCGTGGCGGCCGTTTTGCGGCTCAGCCGAAACGTGCACGAGGTGCTGGGTACCCTGATGCTTAACTTCGTGGGCGGGCTTGCGGTCAGCGAGGCCCTGCGCGGACCTTTGGGTGAGCCGGGCGCTGGCTTTCCCCAATCACCCCTTCTCACGGAAAGCGCCCAAGTGCCGACGCTGACGCCGGACACCGAAATGCACGCGGGCATCATCGTCGCCATTTTCGCCGCCGTCATCGGTCACGTCGTGCTCTGGCGAACCCCGTTCGGGTTCCGCCTCCGCCTGTTGGGCAGCAGCCCGGCCGCGGCGGCGTACGCCGGGGTTTCCCCCGCCCGCGGCATCCTCGGCGTCATGCTCTGCGCCGGAGCGCTGGCTGGCCTGGCCGGAGGCGTGCAGGTCCTCGGCGTGCACTACCGTTTGATCGATGGGTTTTCGACCGGGCTCGGTTTCAGCGCGGTCGCGGTGGCCCTGCTCGCCGGCTTGGAGCCGCTGGCCGTCTTGCCGGCCGGGCTGTTCTTCGGCTTGCTGGAGGCGGGCGCCTTGGCCATGCAACGGGAAGTGGGCGTGCCGTCCTCGCTCGTTTCGGTCATCGAGGGTTTGGCGATGGTGTTCGTGCTCTGCGCCATGGGTCTGAACCGGCAACGGAGGCGCGTGTGAGCCCCGCCGTGCTCGCCGAACTGGCAGGTGCAACCCTGCGCATCGCCACGCCGCTGCTCTTCGCCGCGCTAGGCGGGCTCCTCTCCGAATGCGCCGGCACCTTCGCGGTGGGCACCGAAGGCATGATGCTGGCCGGTGCCTTCGCGGGAGCCGTCGTCTCCCTCACCACTCACCAAGCGTGGGCGGGTCTCCTCGCGAGTGCCCTGGCCGGCGCTGCGCTTGGCGCCGTCGCCGGGTTTGCCACCGCGCGGTTCCGGACCGACCACATGGTCACCGGCCTTTCCGTCAATATCCTGTCGTATGGCCTCACCAGCTTCTTGTTAAGGGGATTATTCGCCGGGCAGACGCCCGTGATCGCGTTGCCGCGCCTCGCGCCGCTGCCGTTGCCGGTTCTCTCCGCCGTGCCGGGCGTGGGACCAGTCCTCTTCCAGCAGCCCGCCCTCACCTACGCCGCTTTCGCGATGGCCCTCGTCATCCACATCTTCCTAGGTCGCACCCGTGCCGGGTTGACGCTGCGGGCGGTCGGCGAAAACCCGGCGGCGGCCTTCGCCGCCGGCATCCGCCCGCTCCGGTGGCGCCTGGGCGCCGTCGTCGCCGGCGGTGCCTTGGCCGGGATCGGCGGCGCCGTCCTCTCGCTGCAAGAACTCGGCACGTTCACCGACGGAATGACGCACGGCCGCGGCTTCATCGCCCTGGCCGCGATCGTCGTGGGACGTTGGCGCCCGCTGCCGACCGTGGGCGGGGCGCTCCTTTTCGCCGGCACCGCGGCCGTGGCGCTGGATGTCCAAGGATGGAACCTGCCGCTAAGTTCCTACCTGCTGCAGATGACCCCCTACCTCATGGCGTTGGCCGTGTTGGGCGGCCTTGGCCGCAGCGTCCGCATGCCGGCCGCCATCGGCCAGCCGTTTCCCCCGGATTAGTCGGGGCGCGCCCTACCTTTTCCACCCACCCCAACAGAACCGCTCCCCAGTTCTTTTATGAAAATAGACGCCCACAAGATCCCGATGGCTGCGCCCAACGACGTCTCCGAACTCGACCGCCTGATTCGCTCGGGAGAGGTCGACCCCGCGGAGATCGTCGCCTTGATCGGCAAAACCGAGGGCAACGGCGGCGCCAACGACTTCACGCGCGGTTTCGCGACCGTCGCTTTCCAGACGCTGCTGGCCGCCCGTCTCGGCCTTCCCCCGCAGGAGGTGGCCTCCCGGGTGGCCTTCGTTTGGTCGGGCGGCACCGAAGGGGTGCTCTCGCCGCACACCACCGTCTTCACCCGGTCGACGCGGGAGGAGCAGACGTTGGCGAACGGCCCTGCCTTGGCGCTCGCGGTGGCAGGGACGCGCGACCTGCTGCCTGAGGAGGTGGGCACGATGACCGAAGTTCGCGAGGTGGCGGCGGCGGTCGGCCGTTGCCTTGGGGCGGCGGGGATCGCGAACCCGGCCGACGTGCACTACGTGCAGGTGAAAGGCCCGCTGCTCACGCCGGCGAGCATCGCCGACGCCGATCGCCGGGGCGAAAAACTGGTGACCCGCGACCCGAACGGATCAAAACCGTTCGCCCGCGGCGCCACGGCCTTGGGTGTGGCGCTCGCTCTGGGTGAGGTGGACGAGAAAGCGCTGTCCGACGAGGTCATTGCCCGGCGTTTGGATTTGTTTTCCGAGGTGGCCTCGACCTCGGCCGGCGGCGAACTTAAAAACTGCGAGGTGCTCCTGTTCGGGAACTCAGCGACGGCTCACGGCGGCCTGCGTATCGGGCATGCCGTCCTGCGCGACGCGGTGGATGCCCAGGGCGTCCGCGAAGCCCTGCGCAGCGCCGGCCTGCCCGTGACCGGCGACCTTTCGCCGGATGAGGCTGGGCGCGTCGTGGCGCTCTTCGCCAAAGCCGACGTCGCCCCCGACGGACGCGTGCGGGGACGCCGGACGACGATGCTGTCCGACGCGGACATCAATTACGAGCGGCACGCCCGGGCCGCGTTGGGCGGCGTGATCGCCTCCGTCACCGGCGACCCGGCGGTCTTCGTGTCCGGCGGCACCGAACACCAATGCGCACCCGGCGCGGCGCCGATCGCCGCGATCGTGCGCGTCTGACGGCCGTAAGCCCTCTCCCCTGCGCAACCGTGCCCCCGGAACTTTGGTCTCTTTCGGCCGCGGAACTCACCGACGGCTACGCCCGCCGCGCTTTTTCGCCGGTGGAAGTCTTGCGCTCGACGCTCGACCGGCTGGCGGAGGTTAATCCCGCCTTGAACGCGGTGGTGTACCTGGATGCGGTGGGCAGCGTTGCCGCCTCGCAGGTGAGCGAGCGGCGCTGGCGTACGGGGAAGTCGCTTGGTCCCTTGGACGGCGTGCCGCTCACCGTCAAAGACAACGTGCCGGTGCGCGGGATGCCGCTCACCTGGGGTTCCCTCCTCAACCGGGGCCGGGTGGCGACCGCCCACGAAATGGCCGTAGCGCGACTCCCCGGGGCCGGGGCCCAGCACCACGGCCACACCAACTGCCCCGAATTAA
>CAXUNV010000530.1:0-3531 GCA_964252355.1 uncultured Chthoniobacterales bacterium
GATCATGCCTGCTAAAAGGTCGACCTACCACCATGGCGACCTGCGCGCCGCCCTGATCCAAGCGGCGGATGAACTCATCACCGAGGAAGGCCTGGAGGGCTTTTCGCTCCGCGCGGCCGCCCAGCGCGCCGGCGTCTCCCCGGCGGCCCCGGCGCACCACTTCGGCAGCGCCAAGGGACTCCTCACCGAAGTGGCCCTGCTGGCGTACGAACGCGTGGATCGGTACCTAGAGGAAGCCGGGCACTCGGACGATCCCGTCAAGGACCTGCGCGCCTTGAGCCTCGCGTTCGTCACTTTTGCGGTCGACCACCCCGGCCACTTCCGGCTGATGTTCCGCCACGACCTCGTGAACCGGAATGATCCCCGCTATCCTGAAATGAGCATGAAGCCGGGGATGCGGCTCGGTTTGGCCGTGGCCGCCTACCACGGCAAGGCCGAGATGGACCTCGACCGGTTCGAGAATGCCGCCGACCTCTTCGGCGCGCTGGCCACGATGCATGGGCTCGCTCACTTGGTGTTGGCCGAGAAGGCGACGCACTTCTTTGAACACGCGACGTCCCGGGACTTTGTGCAAAAGGAATTGCCCAAGGTGCTTGCGCGGTTGTACCCGGCTAAAATGGGAAAAGGCAAAGCCAAGGGTGTGACGCCACCACCGGGCGCGGGCGCACGCAAAAGCGGCCGCTAAATTTTGGCACCTAGGCCGAAGCCGTCCGTCTGCGCTTTCCTCTGCGGCGGGTGCCCTGGACGGTCGGACGCCCAGGTGGCAGCGGTCGCCCGGCCACGCGCAGCTGCCGACCTGGTCGGCCGGGAGAAGCTGGGATAGCGCGTGGCAGTGTTCGACGTGGTGACCTTCGGCGCCACGATTACCAACTTGCGCGGGTACCTCGAACGCCGCTGGTCTCCCCGCTCCCCTTGCGCCGAATCGCCATCACGGATGCTGGGCCGGTACCCCGGTGAAAAAACGCAGCCTCTTCGTCTCAGGCGTTGGTGCCGCCGTCGACCGTCAAGTTCGCGCCGGTGATGTAGCCGGCCTCCGGTCCCGCCACGAAGGCCACCAAGGCCGCGACCTCCTCGACATGCCCGTAGCGCTTGAGCGCGGTGTTGGCGATCTGCGGCGCGGCCCAATCCCCCGCCGCGGGGTTCAGGTCGGTGTCGATGGGGCCGGGCTGGACGTTGTTGACCGTGATGCCCCGCGTGCCGACCTCCCGCGCCAGACCCTGCGTGAACATTTTTACCGCGCCTTTCGTGGCCGCGTAGGCCGCCAGGCCGGGGGTGAAGTTGCGCTCGCCCACGCACGAGCCGATCGAGACGATGCGGCCGCCTTCCCCAAGGTGTTTCAGGGCCGCCTGGGTCGCGATGAAAACGCCGCGCAGGTTCAGATCAACCACGCGATCCAGCTCCTCCAGCGTGGCTTCCTCGAACGGCTTCGGGATGGCGGTGCCGGCATTGTTCACGAGGATGTCGAGACGCCCGAACGTCGCGACGGTCTGCTCGACTGCGTTTGTCACCGCCTTCGCATCACTGGCATCGGCTTGGATGGCGAGGGCTTTTCCGCCTGCGCCCTCGACGGCCTTGACGATCTGGGCGGCGGCATCCGCACCCTTGGCGTAGGTGATGGCGACGCTTGCCCCGTCTGCGGCCAGGCGCTTGGCGATGGCGGCGCCGATGCCGCGGGAGGCGCCCGTGACGAGGGCTACTTTGTTGGTCAGTTTGGACATGGGCTGATTCCTTTCAATGGGTCATACCTGCGGTTCTCTGGGATCCTCGCCCGGCGATCCCACGAAGAAAATTGCTTCCTTGGACCGAGTGATATGCTTTTTAGGCAGAGCAGCCGATGGAACTTAGACACCTTCGCTACTTCGTGGCGGTGGCCGAAGCGGGTAGTCTCAAGCTCGCGGCGGAGGAAAAACTGCACACCACCCAACCCTCCCTGAGTCGTCAGATCCGTCACCTTGAGCGTGAGATTGGAGCGGCGCTTTTCTCCAGGAGAGCGCGCGGCGTCGAGTTGACGGCTGCGGGCCGGGTTTTCCTCGATCACGCCCGCGCCACGCTCGCACAGGCCGAAACCGCCGTGCGTTCAGCTCGCCAGCTCGCCAGCCCCGCCAAACCCACCTTCACCCTGGGTTTCATGATCGGGCATGATGCCACGTGGATTCCGAAGGCTTTGCATGTCCTCCGCGACCAGCTGCCAGAGATCCATGCGGTCATCTCGACGCAAAGTTCGCCCCAACTCGCCGCGGCACTTTCCCAAGGCTTGATCGACGTCGCTTTCCTCCGCCAGGAGGACGGGGGACCCGGCTTAGCCTACCTTCGTCTGGTCGAGGAGCCTCTCGAGGTCTATCTGCCCAAGGATCATCCCTTGGCCAAGAAAGCCGCCATCGGCCTGCAGGAAATCGCGGGCGAAACTTTTCTGAGCATTTCGGGGACCGCCATGAGCGCTTCCGGACGGCCGCCCGCGCTGCGCTCCGCCATCGACCGTTGTCTGAAGGAGAGCGGGGTGAGCATAAAGCCGAGTCACGAGGTGGACAACCTCGGCGGGATCATGTCCCTCATCGTTTCAACCGGTGGCGTCGCGCTCCTGCCCGCCTACGCCAGTGCCTTCCTGCCCAGTTCGGTCACGATCCGCCCCCTGCGCGGTACGGCGCCGAAGATCGACCTGTCCGTCGGTTATCGCGAGGCGAACGCCTCTCCGATCTTAACGCGCTTTCTTTCGAGAATGGGTGAACTGGCGACGCCCCGCGCCCGTCGCCGGAGCGTTCGGCCATCGCCCCAATGACGGAGCCGTGCCCTAGGTTGCTGCCCAAATTTGTTCGTGGCCACGGGCGTCGTCGTGAATGGCCTGGACGATCTCACGGACGACGAGGTTTCACTTCCCTCGGGCGGGTGGACCTCCTCGCCTCGACCTGAGAGTTTGCCCGAAAGGCAACCTTCAGCCGCAGGATCTGCCACTCGCACCGAAGGATCGTGGCCGGAGGAAAGTCAGGGGCCGCCTACGTCCGCGCCACCCGTCACCACCAATCTGCCCCTCACGAAAGCTTCAGCGACGGTCGCCACGACGATGATGCAGAAATGAAGGGCGCCGGTCAGTCGGTCGAGCGTCCGCGGCGGTCGCCAGGCCCCATCGCGCCGGCCCGGGTCACCGCGCTCACGGGTGTGCCCGCGTCGGGGCTGGCGACGGCAGCATCGCCAGCGCGGCGTCCACGACGGCGTCGGGCGCCAGCCCCCCCGCCATAAATGGTTGGATCCGGCCGTTGAGCAGCAGGAGCGCCAAGCCGTGCAGCGCGCCCCAAACCGCGACCGTGGCGCTGGCCCGGGCGTCCGCCGGAGCGTCCGGGCGGACGCAGGCCAACACCGCCCGCTCGAGTTCCTGAAACGTCTCCCGGCCCGACGCCGAGAGTTCGTCGGTCAGCACGTCGGTGAAAAGCGGCGGCTCGAAGATCAACCGGTAAAGGTGCGGTTTCTCTCGGGCGAAATCGACGTAGGCGCGGGCGGCCGCCCGCAGCGCGCCCGCCGGGTCGTGCGGGGCACCGG
>CAXUNV010000531.1:0-3527 GCA_964252355.1 uncultured Chthoniobacterales bacterium
CCGTTTCCCCCGCCCGGACCGTCTGGCCCGGCTCCACCAGGATCAAGGCGTTTGCCCCGGCCAACGCAAACAGCGCGTGGGATTCCTGACGTCCCACCAAACGTGCCACGCCGTTCTGGACGCGCACCCGCAAGTAATGCGGCCGGTCACCCCGGTTATGAAAGTCCTCCCCGGCCGCCACCAGCGGGCGTGCTTCGCGCCAAGCGCGGTGGCCGCCGAGGCGAAGCAGGGCGGGACGCACGAAGAGCAGGAAGGTGACGAAGGCCGACACCGGGTTGCCGGGCAGGCCGAACACCCAAGCAGCCCCGAGCTTGCCGAAGAGGAACGGTTTGCCGGGCCGCACGTGGACGCGCCACAGATCGAGGTGCGCACCGAGTTCCCGGAGCGTGGGCTTCACCAAGTCGCGCTCGCCGACAGAGACGCCCCCGGCGACCACGATGGCGTCTTGGCGCGCCCCTTCCTGGAACGCTTCCCGGTGGGCGTCGCCGGTGTCCGGCACCACCGGTTGCAGGCGCGGTTCCCCACCGGCCCGGCGCACCGCGTCGGCCAGCATGATGCGGTTGGATTCGAAGATTTCGCCGGCGCGCAGCTCGTCGCCGAGTGCCCGCAGCTCGCTACCAGTCGCCAGGACGGCCACCCGCGGACGGCGGTGCACGGGGACGTTCGGTCGGCCTTGGGACGCCAGCAGCGCCAACTGCGGCTCGCGCAACGTCGTGCCGGCCGCGAGCATCTTTTGGCCCTCGCTTAGGTCGCCGCCGGCGCGGCGCACGTTTTCGCCGGGCGTTACCGCCGAACGCAGGAGCACCTCGTCACCGCGCCTCTCGCAATCCTCTTGCATGACGACCGCATCGGCGCCGGGCGGCAGCGGCGCCCCGGTGAAGATCCGGAGGGCTTCACCCATCCCCACCTCGACGCCGGCCGCGTCGGTCCGCCCGGCCGGTTGCGTGCCGAGGACCCGCAGGGTCGCGCCCGCGATCGCCTCGTCCGCGCGCACGGCGTAGCCATCGACGGATGAATTGTGAAAACGTGGCAGCGGGACCGTCGCATGACAATCCTCGGCGAGCGCCCGGTCGCCTGCGGCCCACAGCTCCACCGTTTCGCGGCCCAGGCTGTCGGGCACGGCTTCGACGATCCGAGCCAGCGCTTCACTTTCCGTCAACATGGCCATCCTCCTCCCCGGTCGACGCGGTGACGGCGGCACGCAACGGCAGGTCCACACTGGATCCGCCCACGCGCACTTCATACGTTCCCGGCACCAAGCGCCAGCGACCTGCCGCGACGTCGAAGTAGCGCAACGCATCCGCGTTGACCACCAATTCCACCGTGCAACGTTCGCCAGGGCCCAGCGCCGTTTTGGCAAAACCTTTCAACTCCTGTGCGGGACGCGCCACGGGAGAGGGCGGCGGGGCGACGTACAGCTCGGTGACCTCGGCCCCAGCGCGGTCGCCGACGTTCGTCAATTCGAACCGCACGCGCCAAGCGCGCCCCGTCCGGGTCGGCTCGATCCGCAGGTCGTCGTAACGGAAACGCGTGTAGCTCAAGCCAAAGCCAAACGGGAAGAGCGGCGCGGCCGACCGACGGTCGACGCCGCGATACCCCATGAAAACCCCTTCGGCATATTCCACGGACGCGCCGCCGTCGCCGGTCGGGTAGTGCGAGAAGGCTGGGTTGTCCTCCAAACGGCCGTCGAACGTCACCGGCAGTTTGCCGGAAAAATCGGCGTCTCCGACCAGCAGAGCGGCCAACGCCGTCCCACCCTCTTGCCCGGGGTACCAAGCGTGCACGAGCGCCGGCGTCGCCGGAAACCACGCACCCACGTCCATGCCGCCCCCGCCAAAGAGGACCGCCACCGTCCGGGGATGGAGGCGCGTGAGCGCCGTCATGAAGGCGTCCTGACCGTCCGGCAGGGTGAACTCGCGGTCGAACCCCTCCCCTTCCGAACCCTCGTCGAAACCGACGCACGCGACCACGACGTCCGACTCCCGCACGCTCTCGGGCAGGACGACGGGCGCGTAACCGAATCGCGCGACGGCGCCGCCGCCCCGGTTGCGGTACTCCACCTGCAAGTCGTGCCGGCCGTTCCGCAGCGTGACGGTGGCGTGGGCCGTGCGCGCCGCGTGGTCTTGCCAATCGTCCAGCGCCAACCGGCCGTCGAGGTACACCCGCAGGCCGCCGTCGGACCGGGCCTGCAGGAGGACTTCACCGTCGTTCTCCAGATTGATCTCGCCTCGCCAGCGGACGCTGAATCTCCCGTCGTTCACCATCCCGGCCAGCAGCCCGGGTGACGGCCAAGCGAAGTCGACCGTTTCGTCCACCCCGGTCTTGGCCGGCGGTCCCTCCAGGCGGTCATTGGCAAAGTACTCGGCGAGCAAGCCGTCCGCTTGGTCGCCGTGCCCGTCGTCGTGCGAGAAGTGGGTCCGGGCATAGCTCACCACGGGCACGGGGAGAAGGTCGACCTGCACGCCTGGGCCTAGGGCGTCGCGCAAACCTTCCCAGACGCTCACGGTGTGGGTGGGCCGTACCCGCGAACTGCCGCCACCCCCGGGAACGCCGGGATGCGCCGCGGCCCCGACCACCGCAACCCGCCGCAAACGCTCCTTGCGGAGGGGCAGCAGGTCACCCTCGTTTTTCAGCAGCACGCAGCCGGCGGCGGCCACGTTGCGCGCGACCTCCTCGTTGGCAAAATCGCGGTCCGTGGAAGCCGCCGGTCCAGGGGCCGGCCGGTCCAGCAGGCCAAACCGGGCCAGGGTGGTGAGGATGCGGGTGACCTTCGCGTCAACGTCGGCGGGGTCCACCTCTCCATCGCGCAGCAGGGGCGCGAGCGTGGCGGCACTAAAGTGCGTACCGGCCGGCATCTCCAAATCCAAGCCGCCCCGAAACGCGCCGAGGGTGCTGTGGGTTGCCCCCCAATCGGACATGACGATGCCAGGGAAGCCCCACTCTTCTCGGAGCAGCCGCTGGTTGAGGAAGGTGCTCTCGGTGCAGAACACCCCGTTGAGCCGGTTGTAGGCGTCCATCACCGCACCAGCCCCACCTTCGCGCACGGCCGCCTCAAACGCCGGCAGGTACAACTCCCGCAACGCGCGTTCCCCGACCTGCACGTCGATGGACGTCCGCTTCCATTCTTGGTTGTTGCCCGCAAAATGTTTGACGGTGGCCACCACGCCCTCGCTCTGGATGCCCTGGACCAAAGGAACCACCAAACGCGAGGCCAGGAGCGGGTCCTCTCCCGAGACGTATTCAAAGTTGCGGCCGTTCACGGGCAACCGGTGCAGGTTTATGCCCGGGGCCAGCAGGATGCCCACGCCCCGCGCCCGGCACTCCCTACCCAACGCCGCGCCTTCCGCACGCGCCAGATCCGGGTCCCAGGTGGCGGCGAGGGCTACTCCCGCCGGAAAACGGGTGGACGGTCCGGGTTCACGGACCCCAACCGGGCCGTCGGCCATGCGCACGGCCGGGATGCCCAGCCGCGGCAGCGCCGCTTCCGCCGCCGGGCCGCGGGAGAACGGCACGACCTCGTCCTGCTC
>CAXUNV010000532.1:0-3516 GCA_964252355.1 uncultured Chthoniobacterales bacterium
AAAAAGAGGCTGGCCAGCGCCGTCGCTCCCAGAATGAGGTAACCCGGGTAGGCGAAGGCAGGCCGCGTACCACCAATCCGGACTTGGATCCAGGCGAGGGCGGCAAAGACACCAAGCAGCAGCCACCCCGGACCGAACCGTCCCTGGGACGACGCCGATGCCTCCGGACGCACGGGCGCGAGCACCGCCTGCGCAGCCGACGACGGGCGCGAAAAAGGTGACCGTTGCACAACTCTTTATCGGACAAAAGGCGCCGGGGGTGAAGCCCCGTGGCGATTTTGCAGCTGCGTTCCGAGTTCCGCTTGGGGCGGGAACTCGCGGGCGACCCGGTGGGTCGCCCGAGTGGCGGCTCCTCTCGTAACTCGGAACCCGCAACGCGGAACCCCTACCCCTTTATTTCCTTCGTTTCCTTCTGTTCACCCTCTTTCGGCCGTCCCTCGGCCTTCGCCTGGTCCGCATCCCACAACGCCCGCCAATGCTCCAGCCGCTCGGCGATCCGGCGTTCCTGGCCGTGGTTGCTCGGTTCGTAATAGACCCGGCCTTCCGGCAGGTAGGCCTGCGGCACGTAACCTTCGGGGTAGTCGTGCGCGTACCGATAACCCTCGCCACCGCCCAACCGTTTGGAACCCTGGCTCCTCAGGTACGGCGGTACGGCCAATACCCGGCCCTTCTCGATGTCCTCAAGAGCTCTACCCAACCCGACGTAAGCGCGGTTGCTCTTCGGCGCCGTCGCCACGTACACGGCCGCATGCGCGAGCGGGATCCGGGCTTCCGGCAAGCCGACGAACTCGACGGCGTGTTGGGCGGCCACGGCGACCACGAGCGCTTGGGAATCTGCCAACCCGACGTCCTCGCTCGCCGCGATCACGATCCGGCGCGCGATGAAGCGGATGTCTTCACCGCCGTAGAGCATCTTGGCCAGCCAGTAGAGCGTCGCGTCCGGATCCGAACCGCGCATGCTCTTGATGAAGGCGCTGATCGTGTCGTAATGCTCGCCTTCGTCAGCATCGTAGAGAATGGCTTTTTTCTGGATGCTTTCTTCGGCCACCGCCCGTGTGAGGTGCACGCACCCCTCGGCGTTGGCCGGGGTGGTGAGCACGGCCAACTCCAACGCGTTGAGCAGGCGTCGGCCGTCGCCCTCGCTCGCCCCCGCCAAGAACGCCAGCGCGGCCGGTTCCGCCTGCACCCTCTGCCCACCCAACCCGCGCTGCAGGTCGTCGACGCTCAGCGTTTCCAGTTGGAAAACCTGCGAACGGGAAACCAACGGGCCATTGACGTAAAAGAACGGGTTGTGGGTCGTGGCACCGATCAGACGGACCGTGCCCGCTTCGACGTCGGGTAGCAGGACGTCTTGCTGGGCTTTGTTGAACCGGTGCAACTCGTCGATGAACAACACCGTGCGTGTCCCGCGGCCCTGGGCGCGCAAGGCCGCCGCCGCGATGACCCGACGCACGTCGGCCACGGTGCTCTCCACGCCGCTTAACGCCTCAAAATGGGCGGCCGTGGTCGCCGCGATGACGCGCGCCAAGCTGGTCTTGCCGACCCCCGGCGGCCCGTACAGAAGAATCGACGAGAAGCGGTCCGCCTCGATCGCGCGCCGGAGGAGCTTGCCTGGCCCGAGGATGTGGGCTTGACCGACGTACTCGTCCAAGGTGCGGGGGCGCATCCGCGCCGCCAATGGCGCGTGCGGGCCGACGGCCACCGCTTCTTTGCCCGTCCCTCCGAAAAGGTCCTCCATGGGAGGAGTGAACAACCAAGCGACGGTGCGGACAACCGGCAACGCGCCCGTCCGCCGAAGACGTACCCGCCACGTTCGGGGTTGCGCGCCGGGCGCACCCTGCTGTTCATTCGCTCTGCTCCCGGTATGAGAACCATCCTTGTCCCGGTCGATTTCTCCGATGTCACCTTGCGGGTCGTCAAAGCGGCGGCTCACTTGGCCAAGCCGTTCGGGAGTCGGTTGATTCTCCTGCACGTGGCGGAAAGGGACGCCGGCCACGCGGAACACCCGGACGTCGGGCGCGGACAGGCCGCCGGAGCGCCCGGAAAGCATTTCCGGCTGGCGGAACTGCAAGGGTTGATCGCATCGATCGGCCTGGAGTCGACCACCTTGGAGCTGACGGGACCGCCCCTGGACGGCATCATGGGCCAAGCCGAGAGCGGCCGTGTCGACCTCATCGTTCTGGGTACCCACGGCCGCGGCCCCCTTTACCACCTCTTCGCCGGCGGCGTCCTTGACGGCATCCTGCGCCGGGCGCGTTGCCCGGTGCTGGTGGTACCCTTGGCCGGCGGCGGTTCGCAGGAAGGCTCGGTGTGAAGTTCGCCACCCTGCCGGGGCTCGCGGTCCTCAATGCGGCAGGGCGCGACCCCGACCAATCATTTGCTCACGGCGCCGGCAACCCGGACGCGAAAAGGCACGCGCCGGTGAATTTCCACGCGTACGCGGCGTGCACCCAAGGCGCTTTCTACCGCACGCCCACCCTCGCGGCGCGTCACCGCAGCGTGCTGCTGCTCTTGCGAGGCGACCTGAAAGGGGCGTCGAAGGCTTTCGGCCTGCTCAAAAGCCACGGTTGCTTTGTCGGGCTTGCCTTCAAGGAGGCCGGCACGCACCAAGTCGCCGGAACCTTGCGCCACCCGAAAACCCATGAACGGTTTTGCCGTTTGGCTGGCGACGCCGACCTCTGCGTGTCGAGCACCCCCGAACTCGTCGCGCTCTTTCGGGCCGTGTCACGACGGGTCGTCCTGATCCCGACGCCCTACCCCATCGAGCAGCCAAGTTGGGATTTCGCCCAACCCGTGGAGGCCCGGCGCGGCTTGTTCATCGGCACGCGCGAGTTCGACGTGCCGACGCGCAACCACCTGCTGGTCTTGTCCGCCGCCCGCACGCTCGCCGCACCCCTGACGGTGGTCGCCCGCCCGGAGGACGGCTCGACGCTGGCGGCGCTCGCGTTGGCGCCGGATCTCCTGCAGGCGGTGCGTCCGTTGCCATACCCCGATTACCTACGCCTGATGGCGACGCACCGGTTGGTGTTGCAGTTCGACGCCAGCGCCGTGCCCGGCCAAGTCGCCGGCGACGCCCTCCTCTGCGGGTTGCCGACCGTCGGCGGCAATGGCGCCACCGAACGGCTCATCCTTCCCGAACTAAACGGGTACGGCCGCGATTTCCGTACGCTACTCGACTTGGCGCAAAGGCTCTTGCACGATGACGCCGAATACCTTGGCGTGGTGGAGCAGATGCGTCGCCGGGCGCACGAAACGGTCAGTTTCTCGGCCGTGCGCGCCCAGCTCGCGTCCTGCTTTCCGGGCTGCGAGGGCTACGGCTAAGGGCGTTACTGGTCTCTGGTTTCTAGTCTCTGGCCTCTGGTTGAGGAAAGCATCGTTCGGCGTTCCGGACCGCGGAGCCCCGCCCGCATCGCTACGCGAAGCGCGGCGGGCGGGGGCGGCCCGAGGCGGAACCTGGGGTGCGGCCCCTTCCGGGAGCCGCGCCCCAGTTCCGGGACGGGCGGGACGCCCGCGCGC
>CAXUNV010000533.1:0-3504 GCA_964252355.1 uncultured Chthoniobacterales bacterium
GCGCCCGCCCGACCGGGTCGCCCGCAAGCTCTCGCCCGGAACCCGGAACGCCGAACGCGAGCACCCGCCCCTCACCCACCTCGCGGGGTGGTCACGTGCGGCTCCTTCAGGTAGAGGGGTTGCACCGAAGGCAACCAGCTCTCCTGGGCGCGCAACAACGGGGCGGCGGTCGGGACGGCCCACGTCATCGCCCATTCCGCTGGTGCGGCGGTCACGGCCAAACGCGCCAAGTCACCGCACCTTGCCAGCGCGGCAGGCACGTCGGCCAGGGGAACCAACCGCGGACCGTCAACCAGTCGCCGGACGCGCACCGCGGCGAAAAAGAACGCGCCGCGGCGCGCGTTTCCGACCACGACGTAATCCGCTTCCGGAAAGCCGAGCACGGAAGGGCAGCCAAGGAGTTGAGATCCCGTGGCCAACTGCAGGCCCGACCCAAGTGCGGCCGCCACGCGCAGCCCGGTGTAGGAACCGGGCCCCACGCCCACCACCACCCGGTCCCACGACCCGGCGACCCGTTTCGCTTCCGCCACGCTGAGGCCGAGCTCGCGCGAGCCCCGAAACGTCCACTCCCGCAGGAGCTCACCGTCCCGCGCGAGCGCCAAGCTGCCCGTCTCCGTGGAATTTTCTAGGGCAAGGTCGATCACCACCACACCTCGCGGGCATCGCCGTCAGCTGGTCGCAAGTGGACGTGCCGAGTGTCCGGGGGTAACCGCTCGGGAAACCTCGCCGCCCACTCCACCGCGACGACCCCACCGACGTCGGCGTAATCGTCAAAGCCGATCTCGTCCAACTCTTCGGCGCGCTTTAGACGGTACCAGTCGAAGTGAAACAGCGGCAGCCGCCCGCCACGGTATTCGTGGACCAAGGTGAAGGTGGGGCTTGTGACCGGCTCGGCGCAACCGAGGCCCTCCGCCAACCCTTTGACAAACTCCGTCTTTCCCGCACCCAGGTCTCCGTGCAGGGCCAGCACGGCACCCGGCGGGAGTTGCCTGGCCAGCTGCGCGCCCACCGCGCGGGTCTCCTCAGCGGTCTGGCAAAGGGTGATCACGCCTTCGCCGCCGGACGGCTTTCCCCTCCGAAGTGGTCGTACCCACCGCGCCCGGCTTTCGGCTCTGACGCCGGTGACGTCAGCCGGCCGACGCAAGTGAGCGGCAGGCGCGGGAAGGCTTTGGCCCAATCGGCCGGGAGCCGGCCGGCGTCGTCGGGCGACACGGCAAACAGCAGTTCGTAATCCTCGCCGTCGCCCAGCGCTTCCGCCGCCGTGCAGCCAGGGTTGCGCGGCACGGACGCCTCGTCGATTTCCAAGCCGGTGCCGCTCGCCCGCGCCAAGCGGGGCGCATCTTTCGCCAAACCGTCACTGAGGTCCATCATGGCGTGCGGTGGCAAGCGGCGGGTGAGCCAGCGGCCCTCGGCTAAACGCGGCCGGAAGCGGAGGTGGCGCCCCTTCAGGGAACCGCCCAGGCGTCCCGTGACGAAAAGCGCATCGCCGGGTCGCCCCCCGCGGCGGGTCACGTACCGCCCGTCGGGGAGCGCACCGGTCAACGCGACCGACGCGAAGATGCCGCTTGGCGAGGCGGCGGTCTCGCCACCGACCACGTTCACGCCAAATGCCCGGGCCGCGCGCGCCAGACCCTTGTAAAAGCCCTGGGCCCACGAGAGCTCCAAGGTCGGCGGCAGCGCCACCGTGACCAGGGCGTCGCGCGGCAGACCGCCCATGGCGGCCACGTCGCTGAGGGCCCGGCACAACGCCTTCCAACCGACGTGCGCCGGGCGCGCCGCGCGCGTGAAATGGACGTCCTCGACAGTCGGTCTTCAGCAACTGCAGCTCACCACCGAAAAGGACAACCGCGCAATCGTCGCCCGGCCCGACCGGCGCGCCCGAGCCGGCGGCCAACCGGCTTAGCAGATCCGCGACGACGCGATCCTCACCAAGGTCAGCCAACGTCATGCGGCATGAAGAGGACGCCGGCCAAGTTGATGGCGTTGAACAGGGCGTGCATCGCCATCGGCACGAAGAGCGAGCCCGTGACTTCGTACGCGACGGTGAAGGTGCAAGCCAACAGGAACAACGGCAGCAGCACCGTGACGTTGACGTGCACCAACCCGAAGAGGACGGCGGTGAAGACCAAGGATGGGAATGCGCCAAAAAAGCGTTTCAGCACCGTGTAAAGATAACCGCGGAAAACCAACTCTTCCGCCACCGGCGCCACGACGACCGCCAGGACGATGATGGCGATCCGTTGGCCGGTCTGGGTGGAGTCGCGAAAGATCTGGATGATCTCCTGCGGTTGCTGGCCGGTGCGGGTCCGCAACCACTGCGACACCAATTCACTGCTGGCGAAGACGAGCGGCAGCGCCGTGAAGAGCAGGCCGACGCCCCAGCCGACGGCGCGCAGCACCGACAAGCGGTCGAAACCGAACAGTTGCCCGACGCTCACGCCGCGGGCGCGCAGCGAGATGAGGACCGGCCCAAGGATCAGGCCCCAAGAGACGAGCGTGGCCAGGATGAGCTGCTCGCCCGAGAACTGCGCCGGGCTGGGCGGGGCCACCGTGCCGAGGTGCGCAAAGGATTGAAACGCGATGTAGAGCACCAGGGCGGCGGCGAACAACACGTCCACCCAGGTGAGGCCCTCGCTCCCGACCTTGCCGGCGCCGGCGGCGTAAACGAAGCGGAACAGGCGGAAATAGATGGTGAGGCTCGCCGCCACCAGCAACGCCGCCACCAGCACGAAGGGATAACTCATGTCCAATCGCGGAGAGTAGCGCACGCGCGCCAGGAACGCCAAGGAGAGGGCGGCCGGGGACGAAAGGATGGAAGATGAGGGATGGAAAATGAAAAATGGCAGGGACGGCTCAGCCGGCCGTGGCCCGCGCGGGCGGCCCACGGCGCGTCAAAGCTCGCGTCCGCCCAGAAAAGCCGTCACCCCAGACGCCACGGCGCGGTCGCGCAACACCCGCCAATGTCCGACGCCGTCGACCGGCTGCAACCGGGCATGCGGCCACGCCTCCGCGTAAGCCTGCCCATGGAAAAACGGGATTTCCGGGTCGCGCGGGTCGTGCAGGATCAGGGCGCGGACGCCGAAGTGGCCGGCCAACCGGGGCGGGGAAAGCAAGTCGCCCGGATAGCGCGCTTGGAACCGGGCCCGGAGGCGGTCCGTCACCTCGCCCCCCACCCCGCGGGAGGCGGCAAATGCCTCGAGCGAGGGTAGGACGTGCGCGAGGGGCGCAAGCAGGGCCACCCGCCGCACCGGAAGACCCTGGCTGAGCGCGATCGTGATGGCTGCCGCCCCCAACGAGTGACCGACGGCGCCGTCGAACGGTCCCCAACGTTGCGCCACGGCGAGCGCCGCACGGGCAAACGCGGGACCGCTTGAGCACTCGCCCGAAGAAGCGCCGTGCGCCGGCGCATCGAAGGCCCACACCTGAAATCCCGCCGCGTTCAGCGCCGGCGCCAGCGACCAGAACTGCGCGGCGCGTCCGCCCCAGCCGTGCAGTGCCAGGACC
>CAXUNV010000534.1:0-3493 GCA_964252355.1 uncultured Chthoniobacterales bacterium
GGATCCCGGTGGGTACCGTGATGTCGCGACTTTCCCGCGGACGCGACGAACTGCGGGCCCGCCTCCGCGGTGAACCGGATCGGTCGATGCCGGCGACTTCCGAGACACCCTCGCCAAAGAAAAGGCAGTTCGCGGCGCCGGGTTGATGCGCGCGCCGTAAGTCGGCGGGCGCGGTCGACCGAAGGCGGATGCGCACCCTGGTTGGCCCGGAGGTTTTTAGGACTTCAGAAGTAATCGCCAGATCCC
Source organism: uncultured Chthoniobacterales bacterium (assembly GCA_964252355.1). Lineage (GTDB taxonomy): Bacteria > Verrucomicrobiota > Verrucomicrobiia > Chthoniobacterales > JAFAMB01 > CAXUNV01. The sequence continues at coordinate 247 of CAXUNV010000534.1, forward strand.
CGCCGCGAACGCCTGCGGGCGCCGGGAATATCGCCGGGGCTGGGTTGCTCTTTAGCCATGTGGCCTCCGATGACCTGGGACTACGTCGCCGGCGCGCTCACCGCGGCACTTGCGGTGGGCGGGGCCGCGCTCTGGCGTGCCCGCTTGCAGGGGTGCGAACGCGCGCGCTTAGAGGCTTTGGTGAACGAACGCACGCGCGAGTTACGGACCAGCGAGGCGCGGTTCCGCGGCATCTTTGAGAACGCCGTCGAGGGGATTTTCCAATCCTCTTTGGAAGGGCGCAACCTCGTCGCCAACCCCGCCATGGCTCGCATCTGCGGCTACGACGATCCGGCGCAGTTGCAGGCCGCCCTGACCGACGTCGAAACCCAGTTCTACGTCCAACCCGGGCGTCGGCGTGAGATCAACGCCAAGCTGGCACGCGAAGGCGCCCTCGTCGGCTGCGAATCCGAAATTTACCGACGGGACGGCAGCACGATCTGGGTGTCGGAAAACGTGCGGGTAGTCGAAGAACCGGAGACGGGCCGCCGGGTTTACCTTGGGAGCATCGTCGATGTCACCCAAAAAAGGCGGGCCGAAGCCGAGATTCGCGCGTTCCAACAACGTTTCGCGCTGTTGGTCCGGCCGACGCCGTTGGCGGTGGTCGAGTTCGACACCTCGGCGCGCGTGACGGCCTGGAACCCGGCCGCGGAACGCATGTTCGGGTATCCCGCGGCGGAGGCGATCGGCCGGCCCGTGCAGGAGTTGCTGCTCGACGAAGATGAATGCGCGCCGTTTACCGCAGGGTGGAAGGAGTGCACGGCCGGCGGCGGCCATAGTGCGGCGACCCGGCGCGTGCGCACGCGGGACGGTCGTTCGATCCTTTGCGAATGTTATAGCACGGCGCTCATCGACGAGGCCGGCGCCCTCATCGGCGTGGCCTCGCTCGCGTTGGACGTCACCGAGCGCGAGGAGGCTCAGGAACGTCTGCGCACGGCGATGCGCGCCGCCGAAACGGCCAACCGGGCCAAATCTGCGTTCCTGGCCAACATGAGCCACGAACTGCGCACGCCCCTCAACGGTATCCTCGGCTTCGTGCGCGTGATGCGCCGCGACCCGAAAACCGACCCGCAGTTTCGCGAACGCCTAGCCATTGTGGACAGCAGCGGTGAACACTTGCTCCACCTCATCAACGAAGTGCTCGACCTTTCCAAGATCGAGGCCGGCAAAATGGAGCTTCATCCCGGGCCGTGCAACTTGCCGGCGTTGCTCATGGGCTTGCGCGACGTGTTCGGGCCGCGCGCGGCGGAGAAGGGGATCGGGTTTCGTTGCGAAATGGATGCGGCGACGGTGCCGACGCTGGTGCGCGCCGACGAAGGGCGGTTGCGTCAAGTCCTGACCAACCTGCTCGACAACGGCTTTAAGTTCACCGACCGCGGCGCGGTGGAACTGCGCGTGACCAACGCCGGCGGCAACGTCCTCCGGTTTGCCGTGCGCGACACCGGCATCGGCATCGCCCCGGATCGCCACGAAGAGATTTTCCAGCCGTTCCACCAACTCGAGGTGAACCGTGGCGGCGCGCAAGGCACGGGGCTTGGGCTCGGCATCAGCCGGCGCTTGGTGGAATTGATGGGCGGCAAGTTGGGTCTGGAGAGCGCGCCAAGCCAAGGCAGCACCTTCTCCTTTGGGCTTGAACTTCCCCCCTCGGCGCCGCCCGCCGGCCCACCGCGCGTCCGGCCGTCCATCACCGGGTACCGCGGGTCGCCCCGGCGCGTGCTGGTGGTCGACGATGAACCCGTGAACCGGGCGGTGGCCAGAGAACTCTTCGCGCAGGTCGGTTTTCAGGTGGGCGAAGCGGCCAGCGGTGAGGAGTGTCTGGAACGGGTGGCGCGGCTTGCCCCAGGACTGATCCTGCTCGACTTGCGCATGGCGCCCTGGGACGGGTTTGAGACCGTGCGCCGGTTGCGGCAGACCGAGGCGCTCGGTAGGGTCAAGATCCTCGCCTCCTCGGCCGGTGCCCTTTCGCCGGCGGAACAGGAATTCCTCGTCGCCCACTGCGACGGGTTCATCCCCAAACCGATCGACGTAGACACCCTTTTCGACGAAGTCGCGGCCCTGCTCGGTTTGGATTGGACGTACGGGTACGCGGGGCACGAAACGGTCCCCGCGCCGGTGCCTCCGCCGGATGTGGTCGTCGACGCGCGCGCCCTACCGCCGCCCGAGGAAATCGCGGCCCTGCTGGCGCTCGCCCGCCAAGGCGACGTCGTGAAACTGCGGGCGCGCTTGCAGGATCGCGGGAATCAGGGCGGCGCCGACGCCTCTTTCACCAAAGGCCTCGAAGCGCTCGCCGCCCGCTTTCAGATCGGACAGATCATCCTCACCCTCCAGGGCGCGCAGACGGTGCTGACCCAAAAGAGATGAGCGACTTTTCCTCAGACGCCTCCTCCGTCCTGCCCGGCGTCGTGCTGGTGGTCGACGATGCCCCGGCCAATCTCTCCCTGCTGCTCGACTGCCTCGGTGGCGCCGGCTTGGACCTGCGCTTCGCCGAAAGCGGCAGCCAAGCGCTGGCCCAGTTGGACCACGCCCAACCCGACCTCATCCTGCTCGACGTGCTCATGCCCGGCGGTCCCGACGGTTTTGAGACTTGCCGACGCATCCGGACGCAAGAGCGCTGCCGGGACGTGCCGGTCCTGTTCATGACTTCGCTGACCGATACCGCCAGCAAGGTGCACGGTTTGGAAGCCGGCGCCGTCGACTTCATCTGCAAACCCCTGCAACCCGAAGAGGTTCTCGCCCGGGTCCGCGTTCACCTGCAGATCCGGGCCTTGCGCCGCGTCTTGGAGAAGGAGGTGCGCCGTCGCCGCGAAGCGGAGGGGCAGTTGCGCGAGGGACTCGACCGCGCGGTGCTCATCGCCGACCGCCAAGGACGCATCCAGTTTTGTTCCCGTCCAGCCCGCGAGATCCTCGCGCGACATTTCGGTTTGGTCCGATCCGCGGAGGAACTGGAGAACGTGCCGCTGCCCGAGCCGCTGGACCGGATGGTCGAGGAGATCCGACCGCCTGCCCCGCCCGCTCGTCGGCCCTGGCTTCCGCTCCCGCACGGCGGCCGTCTGCGGGTGCGGACGTTTTCGGAGGCAGCCGGGGAGACCGGGCAAGTGATGTTTTTGCTGGAGACGGTGCCTCCGCCGGCCGAACCCGCCGCGCTCATGCGGCTTGGCCTCACGGCACGCGAGGCTTCGGTGCTCTTCTGGATTGCCCACGGCAAAAC
>CAXUNV010000535.1:0-3493 GCA_964252355.1 uncultured Chthoniobacterales bacterium
CCTTGCGCCTTCGCCGGGTCCACGCCTTGCCAGCCGCGGTCAATGACCGGATGCTGCACGGCGGCCGCGACTTTGGGCGGAGCCACCGCCGCCGTTTGGAGCCGCGGCGGCGGCGCGGTCACCTGCAGCTGGTTCCCCACCGGCACGGTACCAAAACCGGCCTTTCCAGCCGGCGGCGTCACGTAGTTCACTTGGTATTTGGTGATCGGCGCATTGACCTTCTGCACCAGCTTCTCGTAAACCGGGCCGTTACTGTTCACGACCTGCTGGTTGTACGTGATGTTGGTGATGTTGGTGGTCCGACTGATGATGTTGACGTTTTCCTGTGGCGGCAGCACCGCTTGGCGGTAAGAGGGACGGACAATGTCTGCGGCCTTCAGAAAAACGTAAGCGGCCGGCCCGATGTCGTAGTACCGATCGACCCAACCCTCCACCCGCGTGCCCCGCCGGGGCTCGCATTCCGGCGGGAGCGGAGCCCAACCGAGGTAATCGTCATCGTCGGATTGACGCCATGAGACCCACGCAGGCGCCCACTCGTTGCCGGGTACCCAGACCCACCCGCGGTCACGCTGGCGCGCCCAACGGCCGTAGTGGTAGCAGGCCCAACCAAACTTCTCGTTCGACACCCAAGTCCAGCCACGGTCGGTGTACGCCCAGTGCCCATCGGTGTAAGGGTGCCAATCTGACCTGCGCGCCTCCTCGGGCTGGTAGACGTAGCCGTACGTGTCGTCATCAATCCATTCGCCATCGTCGCGCAGGTTTTGGTAGAAGACGTCGTAAGAGCGGCCGGCATCGACCGGCGCGTCGGGCGCATCGTCGCGATCGTCGTCCGCCTCCACCCGGTGGACAATCGGCCGCTGGTCGGCCGAGTCGTGGGATCGCGCCACGACGGGGGCTGGGGCTGAGGCCGGAGCTGTGGCCGGCAACGGTGCGGCCGGGACCGGGGCAGTCGGCGACGCCGCGGTCGCCGCTTGGGTCGCCTCCAGATTTTTACGTTCCGCGTCGAGGGCGGCGCGCTCGCTTTCCAGCTTGTCGCGTTCGGTTTGGAGCTGCAGCTCGGCCTCCCGTTGCTCGAGATCGCGGATCTTGTCGTTCAACGCCTGCACCTGGGCGCGGTTGTCCGGCGCTTGGTTACAGGCGACGAACAGGAGCGGTGCGGCCGCGGCCACCAAGGCGAAGAAAGTTTTGTGCATACGTCGTCTCCGTGTTGGACCTGGCGTGCTGCGGAAATATTCACGGCCGGAGCGCGCGGCGGGCCGTTGAACGCTACCGACGAAGAAATTGTCCGGCGAGTTGAAAAGCTTCCGTCAACAAGGCGCCGCCGTTGCCCCCGGAGCCAAGGAATTGTTGGAGTACGGGGTTTGGGGCTTGCGGATCCGAGACGTGGTTTCCCGCTGAGAGCACCCGCATGACCGCAGGCAGAAGCATCGGCAACATGCCCAGCAACGTGGCTTGGGACAGACCGGTTTGGCGGGTCAACTCGCCCAACAACGCATCGAAGCGGTCCGCTCCAAACAGATCTTGCAGCTGTGGGACGCTGGCACCTCCCTGGGCGACCCCCGTCACCAGCTGTTGCGCACCGGCCGGCCCTTGCGTCTGTTGCTGTTGGGCCAACGCGCTTTGGAGGTGATTTCCCAACACGCTTAGGATGGGTTGCAGTTGCTGCTCTGCGCCTTGCAGCCCTGGGGCCAGGTTGCCGATGCCGGCCAAGTTCTGCAGGTCCGTCCGGCTGCCGGCGCGGTTCGGGTCCGCTACCGCATCGAGAATGGTTTGAAAAAGGCTCATGTCATCCGCTGCTTTACAAACCTTCGTTTGCCACGGCGAGCGAGGGGCAAATTTCCCGGCGAAAAAACTTGGGTAAAGGCCGGTCGGCGGCAGGGCGCGTTCCTGCGGGGCTCTCCCGGACGGGCACGGACCTCGCGCGGGTGGTCCCACCTCAGGCTGGTTGGCTTCCCCGCGCAACGCCGTCGCCTGACCGAGTTTTTTCCTGGCGTTGCTGAGGGGGTGCTCCTATCTTCCCGCCCACTTGGTATGTCTTGGAAACGCGCGCAGGCCCACGCCGAATCGATGTTGGCCAACCTCGGCGTCGCCCCGGACGTGAAGGGCCGAAAAGACCTGCGGGGCCGCACGCTCCTCCTGGTCGATGACGAAACCAACCCGTACCGGACCATGTGCTTCACGGTGGCGGCCAAAATCGTGAAAAAGCGCGGTGCTGAAGTGGAGGTGCGAACGCCCGAGGGCGGCGAAGTTCCGCACGCCAAGATCATTCCAGCCGGGGCGATTTCTGGCATGGCGCCGCGTCCGCGCCGACCCGAGCCGCCCAAGGGACGACGCGGACCGTGATGGCGGCTTTCGGCAACCCTGCCCGTCGGTAAACGGCGGGCTCGCGGGCGCTTACCCTTTCGCCGCTTTCGAGGCTGGCCGTGACGCGCTCTTCCGCGCCCGTTTCGCCGCCTCCGTGTTTGCCACGAATTGTGTCCCGCGTTGCGAAGCGGACGCCTTCTTCTGGTCCGTTTTGGCGCTTTCCTCCGGGGTCAGCTTTTCCCAAGCTTCCTTTGGCAGGTACCGTTTCGTGGTCTCGCCGCGGATGGCTGGTTTACCGTCCTTGGTGGTCCACGCTTCGCTCCCCCATTGCTCGAGGCTTTTCTGCTGGTCGGTCCGCTTCGACGACGTGTAGCCGCCGCCCGCTTTCTCGTACTCGTGGACCAAAAGCTGCGACTTGCGCGCACTCCACTGCCCGGGTCGGCTACCTTTGTCGCCAGCCCGAATCTCCTCTTTGAGCCGGTCGCGCAAGGCGGGATCAGTGTATTCCCGTCCGTCTTTGCTCACGTGCGGGGCCCTTTCCCTTCGAGGCGTTTGGCCTTCTCCAGGAGCTTGTGACCTTTGTCGGCCAACCTCCTGATGTCGTCGGCGGTTTTGGGTGTGCGCTCTCCCCAAGCTTGCGCCTGGAGCGCATAACGGGTGGGGTTGCCTTTCTCGTCAATGAGCCGAAACGGGTTTTTGCGGCCGTAGTGACGCCGAAGGAACGAACCCTTGCGCTGCATCTCTTCCGGAGTCATCTCGTTTTCTTTTTTGGTGACCCCGGGACGCAGGTGGGCCCCTTCTTTTTGGGCGAAGTATTTACGCCCGGCTGCCGTCAGGCCACCGTGCGGATCTTTCCGGGTGCGGGGTGAGGGCGTTTTGGATGCGGTTGCCATGAGTTTGTCTCCTGTTCGCCCCGGCGACACCAAAGGATGCGGGATCAGCGGCGGTGGCAGGCCAGACCGCAGGCGGTCGCGACCGGAAGGCAGGATCGGGACGCGGGCATGGGGCAACTGACTTTACCGTTTGAGGTTTGCGGTTCGCGGTTGGGCGTTCGCCGTGGGCGCTGCCCGTCTCTGGTTTCGGGTTTGGAGCGAAGCGATGACCGCCATCACCAAACATCGGTCGGGCAACGCTTGGTAGGGCAAGAGGTGCCTTGTGAGATGCCGCCGGGCCGCGTTCCACGTAGGGC
>CAXUNV010000536.1:0-3492 GCA_964252355.1 uncultured Chthoniobacterales bacterium
CCCGGTTCCGCTCCGTCCATAATTCAAACACATCTAAAAATTATGTTAGACAACTTCGGCCGGTGCGGGTAGAAGCTCTCCATGGTGAGCGTCGCATCCGGACCAAGCGCAGATCTCCGCCGCACCCTGCAAACCACGTTCGGGTTTGACCGGTTCCGCGAAGGCCAAGAACCCGTCATCCGCGCCTTGCTCGCCGGTCGCTCGGCCCTGGCGGTGTTCCCGACCGGCAGCGGCAAAAGTCTCTGCTACCAGCTTACTGCCTTGCATTTGCCTGGCCTCACCCTGGTGGTGTCGCCGCTGATCGCGTTGATGAAGGATCAGGTCGACGCCCTACGGCGTCGCGGCATCCCGGCGGCGCGCCTTGATTCCAGCCTGGGTGCGGAAGAGATCCGCGACCTCGACGCCCGACTCCGGGACGGCAGCCTCAAGCTCCTCTACGTGGCCCCGGAACGTTTTTCCAACGAAGGTTTCCTCCAAAAACTCCGGCGCTTGACGGTATCCTTGATGGTCATCGACGAAGCGCATTGCATTTCGGAGTGGGGCCACAATTTCCGGCCCGACTACCTGAAGTTGGCGCGTGCCGCGCACGACCTGGGCGTGCCGGCCGTCCTGGCGTTGACCGCGACAGCCACGCCGGAAGTGGCGGCCGACATCTGCCGGTCTTTCAAGATCGCACCGGGCGACCACGTCCACACCGGCTTCTACCGGCCCAACCTTCACCTGCGGGCGCAGCCGGTGCGCGCGGCCGACCGTTTGGCGGCGTTGACGAGAAGACTGCGGGAGACGCCGCGCGGGTCGACGATCGTCTACGTCACGCTGCAGGCGACGGCGGAAACCGTGGCGGCGGCGTTGGCCGCGGCCGGCCTGCCGGCCCGGGCCTACCACGCGGGCATGGACGGGGAAGAACGTGCCGCGGTCCAGGAATGGTTCATGGGAACGGAGGCCGGTATCGTCGTGGCGACGATCGCCTTCGGCATGGGCATCGACAAGGCCGACATCCGCCTCGTCTGCCACTACAACCTGCCGAAGAGCTTGGAGAACTACTCCCAGGAGATCGGCCGGGCCGGGCGCGACGGAGAGCCGGCCCGGTGCGAAAGCTTCGGCGACTTCAGCGACGCCGCGACCCTGCTGAACTTTACTTTTGGCGACACGCCCGACCCTGCCGCCGCGGGTGCTTTGGTCGCCGCCATCCTGGCGCAACCCGCCCAATTCGACGTCTCGCCCTACGACTTGTCGCAGGAATACGACCTCCGGCCGTTGGTGGTCGGCACGCTGCTGACGTACCTGGAATTGGCGGGCGTCATGGAAGCGACGGCACCATTTTACAGCGCTTACCAGATCGAGATCCTCCGTCCCTTGGGCGAAATCGTCGGCCAATTCGACGGGGAGCGCGCCGCGTTCGTGCGCGACCTGCTCGGGATGGCGACCAAGGCCAAACGCTGGCATCACCTTGACTTGGCGGCCGCCGTGGAGCGCCTTCCGGCGCCGCGCGAGCGGATCGTGCGGGCGCTTGGTTATTTGGAAGAACGCGGCGACCTGCGGCTGCAGGTGACAGGTTTCCGCCAGGGTTACCGGCGCGGGGCGGCGACCCCGGACCCGGCGCGTTTGCAGGCCGACGTGGTCGCACGTTTTGAGAAGCGCGAACGCCAGGACGTCGAGCGCATGGAGAAGGTACTCGAGCTTTTTGGCGGGGAGGGTTGTCTAGTCCGGCGGTTGCTCCAACACTTCGGCGAAGAACTCGCGCGAGACTGCGGGCATTGCGGCCGTTGCGCGGGAGAACGCCCGACGCCTCTGGCGGGCGAGCGGGTGCAGGTCGCGTTGCCGCCGGCCCGGGCGTTGGACGAATTGCGGCGAGCGCATCCCAAAGCTTTGGGCACGCCCCGCCAGTTTGCCCGGTTCCTTTGCGGCATCACCTCGCCGCGCACGTCGCAGGCCAAACTGGGGCGACACGCGCTGTTTGGCAGCCTGGGCGACGCGCCGTTCCCGTCGGTTTTGGAGGCGCTCTCCTCGGCGCGAGGTTAGGGGACCGCGGGCGTCTCGCCCGTTCCCGGCCGCACATTTGGGGGAGCGTGCCGGCGCGTCCTGTGCGAAGGACGAACGCGATGCGCCTACGCTCCGTTTTTTCGCTCAACGCGTTGCTGATCTTCGTGCCGATCGCCACGGCCATCCATTACCTCCCGGGGTGGCACAACGACCTGCTGCTGTTTGCCTGCGCCGGGTTGGCGATCATCCCACTGGCTGGCTTGATGGGGCGGGCCACGGAAGAGTTGGCGAACCACCTGGGCCAAGGCGTCGGCGGGTTGCTCAACGCGACCTTCGGCAACGCCGCAGAGTTGATCATCGCCATGTTCGCCTTGTCGCGCGGACTCACCGACGTGGTGAAAGCCTCCCTCACCGGCTCCATCATCGGCAACGTTCTCCTCGTGTTCGGGGCGTCTGCCTTGGGCGGCGGCATCCGGTACAAAACGCAGACGTTCCACCGCTCGGGCGCCCGCGCCTCGACGACGTCGCTGAGCTTGGCCTCCATCGCGCTGATCATCCCGACCGTGTTTCACGTGACCGCGGACCTGCACCGCTCCAAGGAGATCACCTCGCTGGAGGCTCGGCTTTCGCTAGCCATCGCCGTCGTACTCTTCCTCACCTACGCGTGCGTCCTCGGTTTTTCGCTGGTCACGCACCGCGACTACTACGCTGGGCACGGCGACGAGGAAGACGGGAAGGTGCATTGGTCAAAACCTCGCGCGCTTCTGGTGCTGCTCATCGCCACGGTGGCGGTGGCGTTCATGTCGGAGTTTTTGGTCAGCACCCTCGAATCGGCGCGCCGGGCGCTAGGGTTGACCGAGATCTTTGTCGGCATCATCGTGGTGGCGATCATCGGCAACGCCGCGGAACATTCGACGGCGGTGCTGGCCGCGCTGCAGAACAAGATGGACCTCACGCTGGGCATCGCGGTCGGCTCCAGCCTGCAGATCGCGTTGTTCGTCGCCCCGGTCCTCGTCTTTGTTTCCTACGCGTTCGGACGGCCGATCGACCTGGAGTTTTCGTTGCCAGAGGTCATGGGCGTGGCCGTAGCGGTCTACATCCTTTTCCAAATCAGCGGCGACGGCGAGACGAACTGGTTGGAGGGCGCCCAACTGTTGGCGTTGTACGTGATCCTTGCCATCCTGTTTTACTACCTGCCGCCAAAGCCGGAGGGCGGGCTCTAGGCCGTTGGACGTTGAACGTTTGCAGTTCGGCGTTTGCCGTGGGCGTTCGCGATGCCGGGCTTCTCGTCTCTTGTCTAGAACTCGGCCCGACGCGACGCGGGTTTTCCTCGGCCATTGGTCATTCGCCCTTTGGCCTGCGCGCAGCGCCGGGTGGGGCAAGGCACGGGACGCCGGGTTGCCAGCGATGTGAGGGGAGCGCGGGCGTCCCGCCCGTCCGCGCCGCGCCGCTGTCGGCAGCCGGAACCGGCGTGGACGCGCGCTTGGAGGTCAGGGCCGCCTTTGGCAG
>CAXUNV010000537.1:0-3456 GCA_964252355.1 uncultured Chthoniobacterales bacterium
TTACTACACGGAACAGTACCAGATCAACAACCGGGCGTACCGCGTCGGCGGCGATCCGAAAAGCCAGGGCGGCGCGACCATGACGAAGTTTTCGGCTTACAGCAGCAACCCTGGGTTGGTGTTGGGCCACTACGACGCCCAGTACACGGGTGAGGGCGAGGCGGCGCGCCAGTTCACGGTGGCCGACAACGCCTTTCACTCCGCGTTCGGCGGCTCGTTCCTGAACCACCAATGGCTGATTTCGGCGCGCACGCCGGTGTGGCCCGCCAACCCGACCGAAGGCGCGCCGCCGAAGGTGAGTGCCGCCACGGTCTTTGACGCGAACGGCTACCCGGCGGCCGGCACCACGGGCGTGCCGAGCGACGGGACCATCACCAACGACCCGCTTTTGCCCGGGTTTCCCCGCTCAAGCGTTCACCAAACGCTCGGCCCAGGCGACTATTGGGCGGTAAACACCATCTACCCGCTGCGTGGCCCGGCGGGCGGCAACCAGACCATCTCCCCGACGCCGCCACCGCCGTCCGTGCCACCGCCGGCGCTCGCGCCGCAGCCGACGTTCGACACGCCGCTCGCGAGCCGCCTGCCGATCCAGCACCACGACACCATCGGAGATCGCCTAAGCGACGCGCACCTTTCCTGGGCGTGGTACGCCGGCGGTTGGGACGACGCGAAAGCCGGGAACGCGAATTACCTGTTCCAATTTCATCACCAGCCGTTCGCATATTTTGCCAAGTACGCCTTGGCGAGGACGCCGGTCCCGGCGTCCGCAACCGCCCCGGCTCAACCCGGCGTCGACAGTGCGGGTTCCCGGGAACACCTGAAAGACATCGACCACGATTTCTACCGCGACCTGGAGCGGGGCACGTTGCCGCGCGTCAGCTTCGTCAAACCGATCGGCGAAAACAACGCTCACCCGGGTTATGCCACGGTTTCAGACGGCGGCGACTTCATCCGCAAGACCCTGCAGAAGATCGAAGCGAGCCGGTACTGGAACGAGACGGCCGTGTTCATCATGTACGACGAGCACGGCGGCTTGTGGGACCACGTCACCCCGCCCGTGAAAGATTTTTGGGGTCCCGGCTTGCGGGTGCCACTCATCGTGGTGTCGCCTTTCGCCAAGAACGGGTTTGTCGACCACACGCAGTACGAGACGGTGTCGCTCCTGAAGTTCATCGAAGGGCTTTACGGATTGAAGTCGTTGAACACCCGCGACGCCGACGCCCTGGCCCCGATCTCGGCGTTCAAAGGTCAACCGGACTTGGTCATCAAGACGGAGCAGGGGCGGCCGTTCAGCTACCAACTGCCGGCCTACAATTCGCCTTACCTTTACTTTGTGTTTGGCGACCGCGACGGGCTCTACGCAAACCCGTTCACCGGCACCTTGAGCGGCGTGCCGCAGCAGGCCGGCGAGTTCCTCTCCTACGTCTTCGTGCCCGGCAACGACGGCATCTTGCTCTACACCGCGGAGCTCCAAGTCACCCCAGCAGGCGCGAGCCCGGCGGACGCGGCGGACTTGGCTGCGGAGTAAGCGCTTTGGTTGCCGCGGCGCTTACCTTCCGGGGGTGTCAGCGCGGGGCAGAGCGGTCAATCGCAAATAGAAAATCGCAGATCGCAGAACGGAACCGGCAACCGGCGACCGGCATCCGCCCCGACGCCCGGTCCTCTTGCGCGGGGCACGCCGTTCCTGGTAGACCAGCGGCGAGCGCCCGCGACCGAAGGGGTCAACGGTGAACCCCGCGCATGCCCGCCCGCCTCGTCCGTCCTGCCCTGCCCTGCCGCTTCGTCTTTGTCGCGTGCGTCGGCGTTGCCCTCGCCCTCGCCGGTGGGCGGCTCTCGCGTTTGCCGGTCGACGTTTGGCCAGACCTCAGTCCCGTTCAGGTACAGGTTCTCACCGCGGCGCCGGACCAGGCGGCGGACGAAGTGGAGGCGGCGATCACCCGTCCGCTGGAGATGGCGTGCGCGGGCACCCCAGGCTTGGTGGAAATGCGTTCGGTCAGCACGTTTGGCCTCTCGCAAGTCGTGCTGGTGTTTGGGGACGGCACCGAGCTGGCCCGGGCACGCCAGTGGACGCAGGAACGCCTCGCCACCGCGGTAGGCCGGCTGCCGGCAGGTCGCCAACCTAAACTCGGTCCTCCCACCGACGGTTTGGGCGAGGTCTGCACCTATGCTTTGCGGCAGCGCGGAGCGCCGCCCGGAGGTCCGGACGAGGGTGGCTTGGCGCGGTTGAAGACGCTCCAAGATTGGACCGTCCGTCCGCGCCTGCTCGCCGTGCCTGGGGTGGTTGAGGTGAACACCACCGGCGGTTTTGATCCGGAGTTGGTCGTGGAGCCCGATCCCGGCAAGCTTTTCCAGGCGGGCCTGGACGTTGCCGATCTCGCCGCGGCCCTTGAAGGCAATGTGGCGATCGGCGGCGGTGCTTTGCTCTCGACCGGTTCGACGCAAACGGTGGTGCGATCCGCCGCGCGCGCCCAAACCGCGGAGGCGATCGCCCGTTCATCCGTCAAACTCTCCTGGGGTTCGACCGCCGTGAACGTGGGCGATCTGGCCGAAGTGCGGCTTGGTGCAAAAATCCGCTTTGGCGCGGCGACCCTGAACGGCGAGGAAGCCGTGCTTGGCACCGTCTTGATGATCACCGGGGGCGACGCGACGGGTACCGCCCGGGCGGTGCAAGTAGCCCTCCGGGACTTGCGCCACCTCTTGCCGCCAGACGTCGAGCTCGTCACCGTTTACAACCGCGCAACCCTGACGGGCGGGGTACTCTGCACGCTGGGCCGCAACGGACTAACCGCGGCGGGCTTGGTCACCCTGGTGCTCTGGGCCTTTTTTCGGCGGTGGCGTCCCGCCGTCGTGGTGGCCGCCCTCATCCCGCTCGCCTTCGCCCTCGGGTTGGCGGCAAGTTCCGGGCTCGGCGTTTCTGGCAACCTCATGAGCCTGGGCGCGCTCGACTTCGGGTTGATCGTCGACGCCGCCGTGGTGTTTGTGGACGAGTACCTGCGCCGACTCGGGGCCGCGCAGGAGGAGGATCGCCGGCCGTTGGCGTTCGCCGACCGGCTGCGCTTGGCCGTCCGGGGCGCGCGCGAAATGGCACCACCCCTATTTGCCGGCTGGTCCGTCATCTTCCTCGGTTACGCGCCCGCGTTTTTCCTGGTGGGGGCCGATGCCCGCATCTTTCAACCGATGGCGACGACGGCGGCCTTGACGTTGTTGGCGGCGTTCCCGCTCAGCCTCGGCTTGGGGCCCGCCGCGGCGGCGCTGTTGGTGCGCAGGGCCGCACCGCCGGCCGCTTGGACGGAGCGTGCCGCGACCGGATACCTGCGCGCCCTCCGGGCTGCGCTCGGGTACCGTTGGCTGGTGGTGGCCGCTTGCCTCGCCGGGTGCGTCGCGAGTTTCGCCGTGGCTACCCGGCTCGGCTTTGATCTCCTGCCGCCCCTGGATGAAGGCTCGACGGTGCTGGAG
>CAXUNV010000538.1:0-3452 GCA_964252355.1 uncultured Chthoniobacterales bacterium
GGGCGACGCCAGCGTGCGCGTTTTCCTGCCGGTGTTTAAGATGAACTTCCCGGAAATCGTCGACATGGCGCTGCCGGCGGAGGGCGTGTTTCACAACTTGGTGTTCGTCAGCATCCGTAAGCAATACCCCTACCAAGCCTACAAGATCATGCACGGCCTGTGGGGCATGGGCCAGATGATGTTCTCCAAGTACATCATCGTGGTGGATGAAGATTGCGACGTGCGGAACACGAGCGAGGTCCTGTTCCGCTGGTGCGCCAACACCGACCCGGGACGCGACAGCACGGTCATCAAAAATCCGGCCGACAGCCTCGACCACGCGCCCTCCGTGCCGAACCTCGGGTCGCACATGGGATTCGACGCGACGCGCAAACTCCCCGGGGAAGGGTACGGCCGCGCCTGGCCCGACTTGGTGCGCATGGACGATGCCGTCAAGGCCAAGGTGAACGCGCTTGCGGAGCGGCTGAGTGCCCCGCCGCGCGGATCGCAAATCGCCGATCGCAAATAGCCAAGGGAGCGCGGGCGTCTCGCCCGTCCGCGGCGGGCACGGAGCTGGGCCTGTAGAACCGGACGGCCCACGCACCCCCTCAGCCCCGGCCGCGACCTTTGCCTTTCGACGGAGATAGCTCGGCGGCCGTGACCCGGATCAGTTGCGTCAACCACAGGCCGTCGTCCCACCGCTCGCCCGGCATCCGCAGGTAGGGCTTTGCCCCGACGTAGGGCGAGACTTCCAGGTGACCGAGCGCCCATGCCCGGCCGCCCGGGGTCGGTTTAACGAAGAGGCGGTCGCCGCAGACCGAGGCGACCATGGTTCCGTCAACGAAGAGCCCGTACTCTCCGAACATCCTTTTCGCGTAAACGGGCCCGGCGCCAGCCAGCTGCTCCATCAGGAAGTCCACGGTGCTTTGTCGCGAAGCCATCAAAGGCAGTTCCCATCGTGACCGCTGGCCGGCACACCTGGGCGTGCCGGCCAGCGTTGATTTAGGCGGCACCAGCCGGGTGGTCCAGGACAAACCGCCAGCGGCCGTCGGCCCCACGGCGCGCGACCTCGACCGTCTGCGCCACCATGGTCTGTGGTCCGCCCTCGTCGGCGTACTCGAGCGTGAACCGTCCGCGCAGTAGCGCCAAATCTCCACTTTCCAAAGCGTAAATGGTCTCGGCGGTTAGCCGGCCTTCGAGCGCCAGAAAACGTGCCAGCACCGGCCGGATCGCGGCCGAGCCGTGCAGGTGAGCGCCGTCTGGGAGTGAGACCAGCAACGCCCCACCGTCGTAGAGGTCGGTCCACGCGGACAAATCCCGGGCTTCGTAAGCTGCCGCCGCCGCAGCGTGGAGCGGGTGGAGGCTTTTCTGTTGGGTGGCTGGAGAAGTTTGCATGGCCAACCGGTAGGACCGTTCAACTTGCTGGTCTTGGCTCCCCTTGCGGTCGGTTGGCTACGATTGCGCGACGTTTGGCGCCAGTCGGGTCTGCGGGTCAAGGGCGGTCACGGTACTCCTTGGGTGATTGCCCGGTCTCGCGCTGGAACACCCGGCAAAACGCGCTCTGATCTCGGAAACCGCAGTCGAACGCGATCTGACCCAGGCTGAGGGACGATCGTTCGCGCAACAACCGGCGGGCACGCTCGACGCGGCGCAACGTCCGGTACCGGAGGGGCGGAACGCCGGTCGACTCGCGGAACAGCCGGAGGAAATGCCAGGGACTCACGCCCCCGGCGGCCTGCGCGATCTCCGCAAGCGAAACGTCTTGGGTCAACGACGCATCGATGAAGTCCATCGCGCGCTGCAGGCGCCAGGCCGGCAATCCTACCCGCGGTGGGCGAGTGGCCGGCGCGCCGCGCCGCTGCAGCTCCAGCAGGCGAACCAGCATCGTCTGCACGGCGGAGTCGACGAAGAGCCGGGTTCCCGGGCCAGCCATCCCCAGCGCTTCGCGTAGCCCGTGGGCCAAGCCGACGAGCACCAAGTCGCGCCGGTAACGGCCGCCGCGAAGTTCCAAGGCATGGCGCGCAAAAGACGAAGCTGCCGCGAGGGTGGCGTCGATGGATGCGGGGTTCAAGCTCACGCCCAAGACTTCCAGCGGCGCTCGCCAACGGTAATCAGCGCCCACGCCGGCGGGGGTGACCAAGAGATCCCCGGCTCGGGACGGGGCGTCGCTTACACCCCCGTCGTTCCGGTGGACGAGGCCTGCCCCGTCGTTTAGGACGAAGGTCAGGCGGTGAACCGGGCCGCCCTCGGACGAAAAACCGAACGGATCGAGGCGTTCCCATTCCACGACGGTTTCCCCAAAAGCTTGGGCCTGCCGTTCCAGCACCGGCAGTCCGAGGGCCGCCACGGGATCGGGGATGGCGGTCAGCAGCGACCTCACCGTTTGCACCGGACCCACGCTCCGGCCGACGGCGGCGGGATGCAAACGCCGGCCCCGGGAGGGCGGCCTTCCCGCCGCCGCCGCTTTTGGGTGAGGGCTGGTCCACGGGAGGGGCGACGTCGTGCGACGGCGCGCCGCGAGCAAAAACATTTCCGCCCGGTTCTAGTAATATCCATATCTATCATAATCAGAGCGCGGATCCAGAAACTTAATGCATCCCTCAGCCGGTCCCGCTACCGGTGCGGGCATGAAATCGCTCTTGCTCGCCGCTTCGGCTGGCGTCGCGTTCACCTGCACCGCCGTCGTCTCACCCGGTCAAACCACGGCAACCGGGGTGGCCATCATCATGCCCAACCCGCGTCGGGCAGCTGAACGCTCGGCCATCATCATGCCCAACCCGCGGCGGGCTCAGACCATGGCCATCATCATGCCCAACCCGCGCCACGCGGCGGCGCTCGCTTGAGGTTTAGGGTTCGGAGTTAACGCTGGTGCTCCCTTGAACGATGCGCCAGCCCTCCGGAAAACGGCGCCAGGTACTTACGCTGTTGCCGCTCACGTGGGTAGGGCCGAAGTGCACGGTCCACCACTCGACCGTGGTGACTTCACTTTCCGAAATTGGCCGCACCTGCAATTGATCTAGCACGGGGTGACCCATGTTCGCTGGGTTTGCGTACTGCCGAGTGAGCCGGCCTCGCACCTCGTCCCAGCCTTGCCAGACTGCTCCTTCCACCACGTAAACTAGGTTGGGGGAACGCCAGAAAACCCGCAGGTAACCATCGAAATCATGGGCATCCCAAGCGGCGTACTGCTCCGCCAGGAGCGCGGCGATCTCCGTCCCCGCGGAAAGCGCCGGGGCCGGGGCCGGGGCCGGCGGTGTCCATGGCGCTGACGCGTCGCTGCCGAGCATCGCCATGGCCAGTAAAATCGAAGGAATGAACATCCGGCACTTTTTTAAGATCAGTGATTAGAACCTAGTCAGCTGCTTCACTCAAATATGATGCTTCTCTCCTAGTCTAACAGCTGAAACGAATCTAATTACAGTCAAATCATGCGCGGTCTGCCCGCCGATTTGGCGGCACGGGCAGCCGGAGAG
>CAXUNV010000539.1:0-3440 GCA_964252355.1 uncultured Chthoniobacterales bacterium
CCAAAGCCTAATGCCCGCCTGACGGCAACCGTCAAACCGCAAACGCGGGACGTCTTACGGTCTTACATAAAGTTTGCGCCCGCCTCAGCCAACGGGCTGCGCTCGCCCTTGGTCAGGCAGACGTGCGCGGCGATGCTCTGCGCTTTCAGACGGTCGCGGGTGTAGACGAGACCGTTGGAGCGGCTGTCAACGTAAGGATTGTCGATCTGCGCCGGATCGCCGACCATGACCAGCTTCGAACCTCTCGACATCCGCGTCACCACCGTCTTGGCTTCCAAAGGCGTGAGTTGCTGAGCTTCGTCCAAGACGAAGTATCGATGGGGGATGGAGCGCCCGCGGATGTAGCACAGGGCTTCGATCTCCACGACGCCACTTTCGATGAGTTGCTCGTAAGGCTTGACCGCAGTAGCCGGCAAAGGCGACGACGCCGTTTCCGCCGCGCGCGCCTTGCGGCCTTTTCGCCCCGGTGCGGGCGGCGGTTGCGCCGGCAACAGGAGTTCAAACGCGTCGTAGATCGACTGCAGCCACGGCTTCATCTTCTCGTCAAGCGTTCCGGGCAAAAAGCCCAGCGTGTCGCCCATGGCGACCACGGGTCGGCTGACGGTCAGCCCGCGGAACGCGTGCGCCCAATGCAGGTGCAACCCCGCCGCCACCGCCAGCAAGGTTTTACCCGTGCCCGCCTGACCGTAGCAGGTCACCAGCGCAATCTCTGGGTCGAGCAACGCGTCCAACAAGCACTGCTGCCCCAGGTTCGTTGGTTTTAGGTGAAAGCCGTGGGGGTTTAGCAAAGCGGCGGGCAGGTTCAGACGACGGCACCGGCCTTCGCCCACGTGACGCGCCGGCAGCGTTTTTCCGCCGTCGCTCACCAGGAACACGTACTCGTTGACCTCCAAACCGCACCCCGGCCCGAGATCGAGTTCCCGCGAACTGGCCAGCCGCTGCAATTGGTGGTCGTCCACCGCGACCTCCCGCTGGCCGTAACCCTCGACGTCTTGGACGGCGACCTTGTCGTTTTCGTAATCCTGCGCTTCGAGCCCGATCGCCAAGGCTTTCAGCTGCATATTCAGATCCTTGGTAACCAGGATCGTCCGATCCGGCGACTTGGCCTGCACGTAGAGGCAAAGTGCGAGGATCCGGTGATCAGGCTTTTCCAAATCGCGGAAGACTTGTTGAAAGCGCCGGAAGGCCTTGTTCGACCGCAAGCTCGAGAGGTACTCGTTGACCGCGATTCGCACCGTGCCGCCGCCGGGGGTTTTGGCACCCCGGTTCACCAACCGGCTGTTTTGCTGAAAGCAGCGGGTCAGGAAACGGTGCACCGCCCGCGCGTTGGCGCCGCGCTCGGTTTGCTCGTTCTTGAATTTGTCGAGTTCGCTGAGGACGTCGATCGGAATCCAGACGTGGTTTTCCGCGAAGCGGTAGACGGAGTGCGGATCGTGCAGCAACACGTTGGTGTCCAGCACGTAGTTCTTAACCGGCGTTTCATGGCCGTTCCGCGACAGGCTTGCGACGGGGCTTTTGCCCTCTTGAAACAAGCCCGGCTGTTCTGCAGACCGGACGGCGTCCATCAGCAGCAACCGCAGGCGCCACCGCGGCATGAAGCGGACGCTTCCCTTCGCGGCGCCGCATAGGAGGTGCGCCGACCGATCATCACGGCCAACCCGCCCGAGATCACGCGCCGCACCGGCTTGCCAGTGTCCGGGTCCCGCGTGAGGGGTGCGTCGTTCATGCTTTGCCTGACTTCGAACCGCCGAACCGCCTCACCGGGCGCGTCCGGGACCGTTTCGTAGATGTAGGTGGCCATGAATGACCCACATCCTACCGCCGGCCGGTCATCCGTGACAAGCGGAAGCGGGACCGTGCCGCATTCTTTACCCCCGGTCTGGTCATCGGGTCGCTACCTCCCGAAGCGTCGCTTTCCGGATCAGAATGCGCACGGCGTCACGGGGGTGCCGCGTACCCCCGCGTCGTAGATCGCGAGCAGGCTTCCCGGCGGGTAATCCGGATCTTCCGCCAAACCTTCTTTACGCAGGGACGTTACGTAGATGACGTCGAGATGCGGTCCGCCAAACGCGAGTTTGGTGACGCTGGGAACCGGCAGCGTGATCGTCCGGTCACGACGGCCGTTCGGCGCAAAACGAACCAGTTCGCCACCGAAGATCCCGGCCATCCAATAGAACCCTTCTGCATCGCACGCACCGCCGTCGGGCCGTCCGGCCATGCCGTGGGTGTCGACGAAAAGACGTTCGTTCCGCGCTTCGCCGGTCTCCACGTCGTAATCGCAGCACCAGATGGACCGTACCCGTGCGTTCGAGTCGGAAAAGTACATCGTCTGACCGTCGGGACTAAACGCGAGACCATTGGTGGTGTAGAATCCGCCTTTGTACGGAAAGAATTGTCCGGGCGCATCGATGCGGTAAAGCGTGCCTTGGGGTGGCCCGCCGGAGGGTCCCATGGTGCCGGCCCAGACGCGGCCGCGCAGGTCAGCGCCGACGTCGTTGAACCGGTTTTCGGGGAGGTGCGGTTCCGGGTCGCCCAAGTGCGTAAAGGCACCCGTTTCTGGATCAAACGACGCCATCCCGTTGCGCATCAACAACAGCACGCCTCCCGCGCTTCGGGGGAGCACGCCGCCAACCTCCTCTTCAAAACACCAAGTGCCGCTTTCCCGAGTCTCGGGCCGGTACCGGTGCAGTTCGCCGTCGTCGATGTCGACCCAATAGAGCGCGCCGTCGCGCGCCGACCAAACGGGCGATTCGCCGAGTTGATCGATGCCCGTTGCCAGTTTTTCGTAATCCAAGCTCCGCTCCTCCTCAGAACCATCGCCGGTCAGCGCCGTTTGGTCCTACTTCAGGAGAGGTCGTTCCGGTCCGCGACCACCGGCGGGTGAACGGACCGGTTGATTGGCCGCCAAAACCTCGGTTGACGTGCCCCCAAGGCGAGCCGCACGCTTTCGTGTCGGAGGGTGCGGACTCCCCTCCGGCATACCCCACATGAAGCTTTCCGGCATTCACCACGTGACGGCTCTCGCGACCGACGCCCAAACCAACGTCGCATTCTACAGCGGCAATTTGGGGCTCCGGTTGGTCAAGCGGACGGTCAATTTCGACGATCCCGCGACTTACCACCTCTATTACGGCGACGCCGGCGGGACCCCCGGCACGATACTGACCTTTTTCCCGGGGAGAGACTTTCCTCAAGGCGCGCCGGGGGATGGGCAAGTCACCTCCATCTGCCTGCAGGTCCCGCCCGGAGCGCTCGGCGCTTGGCGCGATCGCCTGCGCGAGCGGGGTGTGCCTTTCCGCGACGTGGGCGCGGAGGGTGACGCGCGACTCCGTTTCGCGGATCCCGACGGTTTGCCGTTGGAGTTGGCGGAAAGCGGGTCATCCCGTGCTTACGCCTGGTGGGCGAGGGGCGGGGTTCCCGAGGCCGTCGCGATCCGCGGG
>CAXUNV010000540.1:0-3431 GCA_964252355.1 uncultured Chthoniobacterales bacterium
CCGGGGTGAGGCGGGCTGCGGGGGGGGTGCGCGCCTTTGGCAGACGGGGCGTCTACCCCCGCCCGAAGCGCCGGCCCGCAGCGCTTCGCGCAGCGATGCGGGCGGGGCTTCGCCGCAGCGATGCGGGTGGGGCTCCGGCGCCCCCCACGGCCGCCGCATCCCCCCGGGCCACCACGCCGCACGCCGGGAACATCTTGGGGCAGATTAAACCAACGTTCCCAGGGTAGCGCCGGCGTCCCGCCGGGTTAGAGCCGCCGCCATCCCGCAGCAAAATCGTACCTGATGCGCGGCCCGGCGGCGGGTAAAGTTAGACTCGCCTTGCCCTACCAAACGATGGTGAGGCGCGGCATCCCCAACTCTCGCGCCACCTTGGCAATTCAGGCCAGCAAGCCATCTTCTAAATGCAACACCCGGTCGGCAATCCCGAGGATGCGGGCGTCGTGCGTGATGAGGACTAACGCGCAGTTTTCCTCCCGCACCAAGCGTTGCAGCAAGGCGACCACCTCGCCCCCGGTCGCGCGGTCCAATGACGCCGTCGGTTCGTCTGCCAGGATCAGGCGCGGGCGCCGCACCAGCGCGCGGGCGATGGCCACGCGCTGCCGTTGCCCTCCGGAAAGTTGGGCAGGGCGCTTGTGGGCGTGCTCGGCCAACCCCACGGCGGCCAATCCGTCCGCGGCGCGGTGCCGGCACGCCGCGGGGGAAAGGCCCGATTCGACCGAAAGGGCCAACTGCACGTTTTCGCCCGCCGTGAAGGCCGGCAGCAGGTTGTGCTGCTGGAAGATGAAGCCGACGGCCCGCCGCGCCCGCACCAACGCTTCCGCGTTTGCCCCCCGCAGTTCTTGGCCCAAAAGGCGCACGCTGCCCGTTTGCACGGCCCGCAGCGCACCCATCAAGGTCAGGAAGGTCGTCTTGCCCGAACCGGATGGTCCCGTGATGATCACGATCTCCTGGCTGCGGATTTCGCACGAGACCCCGTGCAAGACTTCCTTGCGCAGTTCACCTTCCCCAAAGGCGTGGCGCACCTCTCGCGCCTTCACCAGCACGGTTCCGGCGTTCATGAAAAGACGTCCGCCGGCTGCGCCTGCCGTAGTTTCAGCATCGCCAAGAAACCTGCCGTCAAGCACATCACGAAGGTCAGGACGAAGGCGAGCAGCGCTTGACCGATCGACAGGGCAAAAGGCAGGTGGGTGGCTTCGCGGGCGACGCGAAACAGGACGAACGCAATCGCCAAACCAGGCGGAAAGCCGAGGAGCGAGAGCCACATCGCCTGTTGCACGACCAATGCCTGCAGGCTGCGGTCGTGGAAGCCGATCGCTTTGAGGGTGGCATATTCCGGCAGGTGACTCTGCACGTCCGTGTAGAGGATTTGGTAGAAGATCACTGCTCCCACCAGAACCACGACCAACAGGGTCACCGGGATGATGAAACCGACCGGCGTGCGCCCGTTCCAATACTGCTGTTCAGCCCTCACCAGCTGTCGCTTGGTCAAAACGGTCATCTCGCGTCCGAGCTTGGCCTGCAGGCGGTCGCGGACCTTTTCAGGTTCGGCGCCGGCACGCAGGCGGATCAAACCAAGGGATTCCGCAAACGCCGGCAGACCGGCAAAAACCCGGTCGAAGCCGGCCTTTGACATGATGGCTTGCCCATTCGCCGTGAAGGAGATGCCGAGCCGGAAAAGCCCTCGCACCTCGCAGCGGTACCCATTGATCTCGACTGGGCACGGCATTCCCCTCGTCACGCGTCCCTCGATGTCGCCGAACTGGGGTAGGGAAAAGCGGTCGTACAACACGCTGGTGGGTAGGGCCAGCCACTCCCGCGCGCGCTTTAAGCCCGGCAGATGGAAGGCCGTACCTTCCGGTTCGACGCCGAAGATGAGCATCTGATCGATCGCCGCCGTCTCCGGCACGCGCCACAACCCCACGGCCGCCCGCACCCCTTCGGCGGCGGCGACCTCGGGATCACCGAGGACGCTCGCGATCCGATCCCGCGAAAACGGCGCGTGCACCACCACGTATTTGTAGTCCGCGCTGTGCATCACCAAGTCCGCGTTGAGGGCGAGGTACTGCGTTGCCACCCCCGCAAACAAGGCATTGAAGGCGCCGGTTTGGAACAGGATCGAAGTTACGGCCAGGATGATCCCGCACGTCGCGGCGATCAGTCGGGTGCGGTCAAAGCGGAGTTGACGCCAAGCGAACGGGATGCCCGCGGGCGCAAACCAGCGTGCCAAGCCGAGAGCAAACCGCCTCATCGCGCACCTCGCTCGGCCACGATCGAAACGGTCACTTCGGCGCCCACGCGCTCGGCGAATTTGGCCAGGGCGTCTGCGGTTGGCTGGATCGTTGCCTCGACGATTTGCCGATCCACGTTGGCGAAGGTCGAGGGCGCGGTCAGGGCGCTGCGTTCCACCCGCGGATCGAGACGGACCACCGTGCCGGAGACCTCTCCCGCCCACGCATCGCTGGTGACCGTCGCACGATCCCCGGCCTTGACCCGGGCAGCGTCGGCCACGCTCAGCTCCGCTTTGATCACCATCTCCTGCGTGGCGCCCGCCTCGAGCAGACCCCCGCCCGTCGGGTTTTCACCGGGGTAAGCGAGGATCCGGAGCACCTCTCCATCGATCGGCGACTCGATCGTGGTGAGGGCAAGCAAGGCTTCGGCACGACGAACGGCCGCCTTGGCCTCCGCCGCTTCGGCGCGCGTCACCGCCAAGTCGGCGGGGCGCACGGCGCGCATGGCGTCCAACTGACGCCGTCCGGCGGTCACCTTCCAATCGGCCGCTTCTTCACGGGCTTTGGCTTCCGCCCGCTCGGCCGCCGTGTCTGGCCGTTTCTTGGCCTTCTGAGCCCGGGCCTCGGCCGCCAAGCTTTCGACGGTGGCTTCCTGCGCCGCGATCTCCTCCGGCTTAGGTCCGGCGTTCAGCGCCTCCACACGCCGCTCGGAGGTGTCCAAGCGCGCTTTGGCGATGGCCAAATCTGCGTCCGCCAACCCTGCGGTCTGCGTCTCGGCGAGTTTCTGACCCTTGGTCACCCGGTCGCCCACCTTCACGTCCAAAGCGGCCACGACTTGCGGCGAGCCGAGGTAGGGAGGTATGGCGACGACCACGGGCCGGTCGCTTGGCGACACCCGTCCGTAGGCCGCGATGCGTTCTCCCGGCGTTTGGGCTCCGGCTAGCCCCCCTAAGAGGAACCAAAAGATCGCCACGGCCGGGCTCTCCAGACCTCTGCAATTCATGGATCCCCGCCTTGATCGCGGGTATGGGAAGGCGCTCACGGTGGTCACCGCTACAGGCGGCCACCCTCCCTGGCAAGAAGCCGGCGCAGCCTTAAGGAAGAAGACCCTCGCGCCGGAACCAAACGATGGCGTCCCGCGCAGACTCCTCCACCGCGCGCGAGGCGAACCCAAGATGCTGCCGACTCGTTTCCGGATCGAAA
>CAXUNV010000541.1:0-3424 GCA_964252355.1 uncultured Chthoniobacterales bacterium
GTTGCACTTGCACACCCTGTTGCGCCGTCAATGAGGCGTCGGGGTCCACGTCCGCTTCGGCGACCCACGCACCGCAGACCCCGGCCCACCCCAGCATCACCCAGGCCAGCCAGAACCGGTGAAGCAGCGCCGAATGCACACAGGGTGGTTCGTCCACCCCTGGATTTCAGATGCAGAGTGCGGCCAAAGATCCTGCGGCTGTGACACATTTGTAACAAATGGCCGTTTGCCGGTCCGGTGATCTTCACGGATCGAATGAAGTTCTCTTGCCGCCATGACACCAACCGCCTCTCGCCGCGTCTTGTTTGCCTTGTCCGGTCTGCTGATCGTCACCCCGGGGTTTGCGGCCACGCAGCTGCAAGGTGCCGGGGCGACCTTCCCGGCCCCCCTCTACCAGCGCTGGATCGCGGAGTTTACGAAGGCGCACCCGGATGTGCAGATCAATTACCAAGGGATCGGCAGCGGGGCCGGCATCAAGCAGTTCACGCAAGGTTTGGTCACCTTCGGCGCGAGCGATGCGGCCATGAAGGATGAGGAGATCACGGCGGTTAAGCCCGGGGTGGTGCTGCTCCCGGCCACCGCGGGCAGCATCGTGCTCGCTTACAACCTTCCGAACGTCGACAAACTGAAGCTCTCGCGCGAAGCCTACGCCGGCATCTTCCTCGGCAAGGTCACCAAGTGGAACGACCCGGCGATCGCCAAGGCCAACCCGGGCGTCAAGCTGCCCGATTTGGCCATCACGGCCTGCGAACGCTCGGACGGCAGCGGAACCAATTTCGTCTTCACCCGGCACCTCTCCGCCATCAGCCCAGAATTCAAAGACAAGGTCGGCTCTGGCACCACCGTCACGTGGCCGACCGGCGTTGCCGGCAAAGGCAACGACGGTGTGACCGCGCTCGTCAAGCAGACGCCGGGGGCCATCGGCTACGTAGAATACGGCTACGCCAAGAACAACAAGCTGAGCTTCGCCGATTTGGAGAACAAATCCGGCGCGTTCGTGACCGCGACGTCGGCTTCGGGTGCCAAGACGCTCTCGGCCACGCAATTTCCAGCGAACATCCTGCGCGCTTGGCCGGACGATCCGGAGGGCAACGACGCGTACCCGATCTCCACGTTCACGTGGCTGTTGCTCTACAAAAAGTACGATGACAAAACCAAGGGCAACGCCCTCAAGCAATTCGTGAACTACGGGTTGACGGATGGGCAGAAGTTCGCGGAGGAACTCGGGTACGTGCCGTTACCACCCGACGTCGTGGAGAAAGGCTTGAACGCGTTGAAGGCCGTCGAGTAAGGAAGGGGAGCCCAGTCCGCATGGCCCCGTCCGCACCTCAGGCCGACGACGCGTCGCCTAACCGCCTGCAGCGGCGTGGCGGGCACTTTGACCCCTTCCGGTGGTTCTGCTGGCTGGCTTCCGCGGCGACCGTGGCCACCCTCCTCTGGATCGTAATCAGCATCCTGCAGCAGGCTTGGCCGGCCATCGCCAAAGCGGGTTTCGGGTTTTTCACGGGCACAGTCTGGGATTCCAACCGGGAACGGTTCGGCGCCTTTCCGTTCCTGCTCGGCACGGCGGCGAGTTCCCTGCTCGCCCTGCTGGGGGCGTTGCCGTTGGGGGTGGCCATCGCGATTTTTCTAAGCGAAAACTTCCTGCCGTCGGCCGTGCGCCAAGCCATCCGTTTCGTGGTCGAGATGCTGGCCGCCATCCCCAGCGTCGTCTACGGCCTCTGGGGCATTGCCGTGGTCATTCCGTTGGTGCAGCGTTGGGGCGGACTGCTCGCCGATCACTTCGGCTACATCCCCTTCTTTAAGGGACCGGCGTTTGGCAACAGCCTGCTCACGGCAAGCTTGGTGCTGTCGCTGATGGTCCTGCCGACCATCACCGCCATCTCGCGCACCGCCTTGGTCGCCGTCCCCAAGTCCTTGCGCGAGGGTTCCTACGCCGTCGGCGCGACCCGTTGGGAGACCATCCTCGGCGTGCTGCTGCCGACGGCGGCGCCGGGCATCGTGGCAGCGACGATCCTGGCCTTCGGCCGTGCCATGGGCGAAACCATGGCGGTCGCGATGCTCATCGGCAACAGCCCCCGCCTGAGTTGGTCGTTGCTCTCGCCGGCCGGCACCTTGGCGGGGCTGCTGGCCAACCAATTTCCCGAAGCCACCGGCCTCCAAATCAGCGCCTTGATGTACGCCGCCCTCTCCTTGGTCCTGCTCACGCTGTTGGTCAACACGATCGGCGAATGGGTCCTGCGTCGTGCGCAGAAGGCCACGGCCGGCCTGCGTTGACGGACGCCACCGCTGACCGACCACTGCGCCCGCCGCCCATGTCTACCGCCGCCTTGCCCGCCAACGCTCCCCCGGAACGCCGACTGAAGGTCAGCACCAGCCGTGCCCGGGCGCGCTTGGGCCTCAACGCCGCCCTCACGACGCTCTGCCTTGGTCTGTCGTTCCTTAGCCTGATCCCGCTGTTCTCGATCGTCTACTTGGTCGTCCGCAACGGGTCGGCGTTGTTGCGGCCGAATGTGTTTACCGACCTGCCGCCCGCCCCAGGGGTTGAGGGCGGAGGTTTTGGCAACGCCATCCAAGGCACCGCGATCAAGGTCACCATCGCGTTGGCGATCGCCACTCCCTTGGGCGTTCTCTCCGCCATCTACATCTGCGAGTACGACCGGCGTTCACCTTTCGCCCGCGCCGTCCGGTTCATCGCCAAATTACTCACCGGCATACCCTCGATCATCTGCGGGGTGTTCGCCTACGCCGTCGTGGTCCTCACCACGGGCGGGTTTTCGGCCCTGGCTGGCGGGGTGGCGTTGGCCGTCCTGGCGCTTCCCACGGTGCTTCTAACCTCCGAGCAGGCACTCCTCGGGGTGCCGCAAGCGTTGCGGGAGGCTTCCTACGGCTTAGGCGCGACCAATTTTCAGACCATTGCCCGAGTCGTGTTGCCGGAGGCGTTACCGGCGATCATGACCGGCTTAATGCTCGCCGTGGCTCGGGCTGCGGGTGAGACGGCCCCCGTGCTGTTCACGGCCCTTTTCAGCCAGTACTGGACGCAGAACCTGCTGCAGCCCACCGCATCCCTTTCGGTGCTGATCTTCAACTTCGCCGGCCTGCCGTACGCCCACCAAGTGCAGATGGCTTGGACGGCATCGCTGGTCTTGGTTGCCTTGGTGACGGCCATCAACGTAGTGGCGCAGGCGGTGTTCAACAAGCGCGGCTCGAAGCGGCGGTGAGGGGCGCCCTACGCGGGCCAGATCGCGAAGGGCAACTGGTGTCCAGAACGGCCGCCACCTCGTGCGACCCGGTGGGGCGAAAACCCGGCCGACAAAACCGGGTGGCCGCTCCGGAAAGGCGTTCGTCGGGCGGTTTGAGTCGGCGGTGCGGCCGGTAAGTCGGGTCGTTAGGGCGGGAAGATGCCGGAAGGGCGGTTCAGGCC
>CAXUNV010000542.1:0-3416 GCA_964252355.1 uncultured Chthoniobacterales bacterium
CCGGGGGGCCCCGTGCGCCGCCGGGGGGGCCACCACCCGGGGAACGTTCCGTGTTTGTGGGTGGGGCAGGCGGCCGGCCCACCATCCGATGAAGGCCGGAACCCGCGGGCGACGCCGGTGGGGCGAAGACCCGGCCGGCAGACGGCAGCGGCTACCGCCAACGGACGCTTGCCGGGCGGTCTGAGCCTGCTGCCCGGCGCGGCAAGCTGGAACCGCCAAAGATGGACGGGCGCTACCCTGGTCATCGGAGCCGGCGCCCTCCGCCCGGCGGACGTGGGTCGGCCGGGGCAGCTCCATTGGGCCGGCCGGGTCTTCGCCCCTCCGGGGTCTCACTAGGTGGTGGCAGCGCTTGCCAGCAACCGCCGCCAGCCGGCTGCCGGCTTCCGCCGCTAAAGCGTCCGGCAGAACTCCTCGAAACGGTCCAGGCCTTTCTTGATGACGTCGAGGCTGGTGGCGTAACTCAGGCGCACGGTTCGATCGTCGCCGAACGCCACGCCAGGCACCACCGCCACGCTGGCCTTGCTGAGCAACCGGTCGGCGAAGTTCTGCGAGTTGAGCCCGAGCTTCTGAATGTTTACGAGCACGTAGAACGCGCCCGTGGGCCGGACAAAACTGACGTGGGGCATCTTGCTCAACCGGTCGGACATGTACTCACGGCGCAGGTTGAACTCGTCGCGCATGTCCTCCACGCATTGTTGGTCGCCTTTCAACGCCGCCAACGCCCCTTTTTGCGCGAAGGAACACGGGTTGGACGTCATGTGGCTCTGGATGGAATCGACGGCCTTGGCCACCGCCTCCGGTGCGGCCAAGTAACCAAGGCGCCACCCGGTCATCGCGTAGGCCTTGCTGAACCCGTTCACCGTGATCGTCAGGTTGTAGAAATCCGGATGCAGCGAGGCGATGCTCACGTGTTGGGCGCCGTCGTACACCAGCTTTTCGTAGATCTCGTCGGACAAGATCAGGATTTCCTCTTCCACGGCCACGGCGCCAAGCGCCTCGAGGTCTTCTGCGGTGTAGACCGCACCGGTCGGGTTGCCCGGGCTGTTCAAGATGATCATCTTGGTCCGGGGCGTCATGGCGTTCTCAAATTCCTCGCCGGTCAGCTTCCAACCGTTCTCTTCCCGGGTCGGCACGAACACCGGTTCAGCCCCGGCCAAACGCACCATCTCCGGGTAGCTGAGCCAATAAGGTGCCGGGATGATCACCTCGTCCCCCGGCTGACACGTGGCCAGGACGGCGTTGTAACAGGAGTGCTTGGCCCCGACGCTGACGACGATCTGCGAAGACTTGTAATCGAGCCCGTTATCGCGCCCCAGCTTCTCCGCAATGGCCTGACGGAGCTCCGGAATCCCCGAGCTGGGGGTGTACTTGGTAAAGCCCGCTTCGAGGGAGGCCATGGCCGCCGCTTTGATGTGTTCGGGCGTGTCAAAATCGGGTTCTCCCGCGCCCAAGCTGCACACATCGATGCCCTCGGCTTTCATCGCTTTGGCTTTGCTGTCGACCGAAAGCGAAAGCGAGGGCGTCAGGCTGGTGGCTCTTGAGGAGAGTTGCATAAAAGTAAGGGACGACTATATGTGGCACCCTGGGTTTTCAACCAATGAATTCGGCGTGCCGGGCCTGCTTCGGGAGTCGGGAAATGGGTCCGCGTTTGGGCGCGGCGACGCCTTTTTCAGCGGGGTGGAAGGTCCTTTGCGCCGCCCGTCCCCGGTCAGCCTTTGCGGAAGGCGAGGGTGCCCCACTTGCCCCGCAGGCGCGCCGTCACGGGCTGGGCACCTAACGCGACGAAGCTTTGCGCGACCGGGTCGGCCTGCGCGCGCAGGACGCCGGAGACCAAGAGCAGACCGCCCCGGGCGCGCACGCACGCCCAGACGGCGGCCGCGCCTTCCATCAGGACCTCACTGTAGACGTTTGCCGCGACGATGTCGTAGGGCTCCGCGGCGGTGAACGTCAGGAGGTTCCCCTGGAAAAAACAGGCGCCCGAAACGTTGTTCAAACGGGCGTTCTCGCGGGCGGTCCGCACCGCCACCGGATCAAGGTCAAAACCCGTCGCCGCCGCGCCGAGTTTCCGCGCCGCCAAGGCGAGGATGCCGGTTCCGCAGCCCACGTCGAGGAACGACCACGCGCCGCCTCCGCGGGGAGAAAAATCGCAAAGCAGCCGTAGGCAGGTCGCCGTCGTCGCGTGGTCGCCCGTGCCGAACGCCATCCCGGCCGGGATGAACAGGTCAGGACCGTCGCCCGGCGCGTCCGCGGGGGCGACGGGTTCCCGCTGACGCACCCGAAGTCTGCCGCGGATGGCGAGCGGCCGCCCCTGCACCACCGCCCGCGCCCAATCGGCCGTCGATCGGCCCAGGTCGCGCACCTCGCCGCCGAAACGGGATGGCAAGGCCGCCGCTTCTTCTGGGGTGAGGTCAAAGAGCTCGAGCCGGACGCGCCGGCCCGTCTCGGTCACCACCAAACGCTCCGGCCCGAACGGAAGGAGACGCGTCGCCCAGAACTCCGCCCGACCGGGGCTGGTCCACTTGCGCCAGGCGATCATCGATTATTCCTTGCATTGCAACGGCAGGAATTTCTAGAAGA
Source organism: uncultured Chthoniobacterales bacterium (assembly GCA_964252355.1). Lineage (GTDB taxonomy): Bacteria > Verrucomicrobiota > Verrucomicrobiia > Chthoniobacterales > JAFAMB01 > CAXUNV01. Next base: position 2,578 of record CAXUNV010000542.1, read on the forward strand.
ACATGCGCATGATCCATCACCTCGTGCTGTACAGGCTCAAGCCGGAGGTAACTCCCGAAGGGCTGGAGGAGATGCTGATGAAGACGCGCATGCAACTGCTCAAAATCCCGGAGGCGATGAGCGTGCGGTGTGGGCGCCGGATTGATCCCGGCAACGAGTGGCCGATCTTCGTCGCGGTCGAGTTCGACTCCAAAGAACGCATGCTGATGTTCATGGAAGACCCCGTGTACATCAAATACTTGGAAAACGTCGTCCGACGGCACACCTCCGAATCGTTGCGGCTCGACTACGAGACCGAACCGAAGCGTAAGTACGATTGAAGGCGTTCGGCCGCGTGGTCGAGTTCGTCCTCGGTCACCACGAACGGCGGGGTGAGGCTCAGGACGTTGCCCGCCGTGCCGCCGCCGAGCAGCAGGAGGCCCTCTTGGAGGGCGCGAGTGACGACCTGCCCGGCCAAGGCGGCATCCGGCGCGCCGTCGGCACGCACCAGTTCGACCCCTAACATCAGGCCGAGACCGCGCACGTTCCCTGCCGGCGGGTTGGGCAGCTCGCGCAGGCGACGGAGGAAGTGACGGCCCCGTTCGCGGACGAGTTTCGGCGTTTCCGGACGCAGGTGCAATTCGATCGAGGCAAGCGCGAGGGCGCAACCGACCGGGTTGCCGAGGAAGGTGCTGGTGTGCAAGGCTTCGCCGGTGGAGGCCGGCCAAGCGTCGGTGACTTCGGCCCGGCCGACGCAGGCCGAGAGGGGGTACCCCGACGTCAAGCCTTTGCCCAGGCAGATGAGGTCCGGGTAGACGCCGAACCGGTCTGCGGCAAAGAGGGCGCCGGTGCGGTTGAAC
>CAXUNV010000543.1:0-3407 GCA_964252355.1 uncultured Chthoniobacterales bacterium
CGACACGTGCAGCAAGCCGTCGATGCCTTCTTCGATCTCCACAAACGCGCCGTAAGGCACCAAGTTCGTGACTTTGCCACGCACGCGGGCGCCCACCGGGAACCGTTCTTCGATCTTATCCCACGGGTTGCGTTGGGTCTGTTTCAGTCCCAAGGAAACACGCTCCTTCTCGCGATTGATATCGAGCACGACAACCTCGAGTTCCTGCCCCACTTTGAGCAGTTCGCTCGGGTGCGTCAGCCGACCCCAGGTCATGTCCGTGATGTGGAGCAAACCATCCATCCCGTCGAGGTCGATAAACGCACCAAAGTCGGTGAGGTTCTTGACGCTGCCACGCACCGTGTCGCCCACCCGGACGCTTTCCAAAAAGCGCGCCCGTTTTTCGGCACGCTCTTGCTCAATGATCTCGCGCCGGCTCAGGACGACGTTTTTGCGTTCGTCGTTGATCTTGACGATTTTGAAATCGTAGGTGTTGCCAACGAACTGCTGCAGATCTTTGGGCGGGACGATGTCGATCTGCGACCCGGGCAGGAAAGCTTCCACACCGATGTTCACGGTCAGGCCGCCCTTCACCACCGAGCGCACCTTCCCCTTGATGAGGCCATCGCCCTCAAACACCTTTACAATCTTGTCCCAGTTCTGTTTGTGGGCGGCTTTCTCTTTGGACAGCACGACCATCCCGTCCTCGTTCTCGAGCCGTTCCAGCAGCACTTCAACTTCGTCGCCGACCTCGACTTCGTCCATGTCCTCGAACTCCGAGGCAGGGATCACGCCTTCGGATTTGTAGCCGATATCGACGAGCACCTCGCGCGGACGCACTTCCAAGATGCGCCCCTTCACGATGCTGCCTTCTTTGTAATCGCGCAGGGACTTCGCGATTAGCTCCTGCATTTCTGTCATAAAGATGTTAAAACCAGCCAACAAACCACGGTTGCCTAATTGAACTGACCCCAGCCGACGCACAGCGCCGACCTTCCTGAAATCAGAGGGAGCCCGAACTTAGCCAGAAATGGCTCTTGAGCAAGGCCTTTGATCGCGTGGAACGCGGTTGCGGGGTTCCGAAAGGGCTGGAACTTGCGGGCGACCCGGGGGGGTGAAGACCGGAGGCCGGCGGGCGGAAGGGCCGATCCAGGGATTCGACGACCGCCGAGCGAAGGGTGCCGGCGCTACCGTGCTCTTGGCAAGGCGCCACGTTCAAAAACAAAGCAGGCGACCCGGGGTGGGTCGCCTTTCGAGAATCGTGCCCTGGTCAAACACGACGCGTCACTTCATCAAGAGGACCGAACGCGCCCGTTTGATCTCGCGAGTGATGCGCCGGTGAAGGTGGGCCGGCATGCCGGTCACCCGGCGCGGCAGGATCTTGCCGCTTTCCGTGACGAACTTACGCAGCAGGTCAGGGTTCTTGTAATCAATCGCCTCCACGGAGATGTCGATCCGACGGCGCGGCATCGACCGGTTGGCGCGGCGAAAAGCTGAACGGCGTTTGGCGTTTTTCGGTTCCATGACGGGCTACTTCGTCTCGCGATGCAACGTGTGGCGACGCAGGTGGGGGTTATACTTCTTCTTCTCGAGACGCCCCGGCGTGTTCGGGCTCTTTTTATTGCGCGTGGTGACGTAGCGCGACACCGGTTTGCCTTCCGCCTTGGCCTCGGTGCATTCCAAGGTGATGATGTCTCTCGGCATAACTCCTAATCCTTGCTCTCGGTCGAAGTGTCCTCTTCCTCGGCCTCGCCGCCTTCTTCTTCGGTCAAGCCAAAAAGTGAAGTGACGGGTTGACGGATACGGGTGGCCTTGCGCTGCTTCTCGATCTGGGCTTGGCACTCCACGGTGAAGCGCGCGAACGGGATTGCTTCCAACCGGGCTTCCGGAATCGACTTGCCGGACATTTCGCACGTGCCATAGCTGCCGGCGTCGATGCGCTTGAGCGCCTCCTCAATCTCATAGAGGGCGTCTTGTTCTTGGGAGAGCAGACTCAACGCAAAGTCCCGATCGTAAGCGTCGCTGCCGGCGTCGGCCTGGTGCATGCCAAATGCCGAAGCTTCGCTGCCTTCGGCGCGCGCGCGCAGGATGTCGCCAGAAACGCCGGCCATGGAATCCAGCAAACTGTCCCGAAGTTGCAGCAAGCGCGCCTTTTGCTGCAGCATGAACGGGGAGAGATCTTCGTGGCCGTTGGGAGGGGTGACGGCTGCGCCCGTCACGGTCGCGTTCGCACTCGCCTCGTCGGAGGTTTCAGGATGGCCGTTAACGGGTGCGTTCTCTTTTTTGTTTGCTTTCGATTTCGCCATACTCAAGACCGACAGAAGCTAAAAACGGTTCTCCCCCCGGTTTGGAGGGCAGACATATAAACGTGATGGATCATGGGTGCAAGGGGAAAGGTGCGTGCCCATCCAGGCCGGGACGGACGCCCGCACATCACCTCTATTCGAAGGCTGCACCCCCGCCGGATGACCGGTTTTCGCAGCGCGGCGACCGCGTCTGTAAGCACGGTTTTCAAGGCGGTGGGCGGCCGCGGCGCTCAGGAGCTGGCGCTGCCGTACCGCCGTAGGGCCACCGTCCAAAGCAGGCGGGAAAACATCACCATCAATCCTGACGCCAAGATCAGGTGCAAGACCAAGGGCCAAGGGTTGGCCGTCGCATGCATGAGCAACCGCGCCGGCACATTCGTGACCACGATGACGGGCACCAACCAACTAAACACGAAGCGGATGGCGCCTTTGAACACCGCGTCGGGGTAGCGGGCCAAGTTGATCATGTTGTAGTAACCGTAGATCAGGCCTTGGGCCCGGATGATCCAGAACGAGACGGTCGCCAAGCCAAACATGATGGCGTAATGGACGCTGACCCCGAGGCACAGCGTGATGGCGTAAAGGGCGACTTGGCCGGGGGTGGGGGATATGCCAAGCCGCACCAGCGAGAGGATGACCACGGCGACGCCCACCAGCGCATTGATCAAGCTGTCAATGCCGAAGTGGCGGGCCGAGGTGAGAAACTGCCCGTCCACCGGCTGCAACAAGACGAAATCGAGTTTGCCGGTCCGCACGAGTTCGGGTAGGGCAACTAGGTTGAGGTAAAAGAAGGCCTGGAACAGCTGGCTGATGATCTGGTGCGTTCCCACCAGCAAGACCATCTGCCACTTCGTCCAGTCGCCGATCGCGTCGACTTGTCCGTAGATGACCTCGATGAAGATCAGTTGCCCGACGAACCAGAGCGCTTCGACGGCCATCCAAAGCAGGAAGTTCAGCTTGAAGTTCATCTCCCGGATCAGGGAGTTTCGGAGCATGATCCGGTAAATGGACCAGTATCGGCGGGCGGTTTCCATCGAAGGAGGGTTGCGTGTTTCTGGTCGCTTGTCCCTGGTTTCTGGTTTGCGGAGGGACGGCGGCTCCGTGAGACGCCGGTGGGGCGAA
>CAXUNV010000544.1:0-3403 GCA_964252355.1 uncultured Chthoniobacterales bacterium
GCGCGGCGCAGCGCGGGGGGGGGGGGGGGGGGGGGCGGCCCCCCCCCGCCCCCCCCCCCCCCCCCACGACATTATTTCAGGTAACCGCCTTGCTTCATGGCGCGCTCGGCAGCCGCTTGGCTCGCCTCAAGCGCTTTGTCGACGTTCATTTGGCCGGCCAGCGCCCCCGAGATGTTCTGGCCCACCACGGTGCCGATGGACTGAAACTCGGGGATGCCGACGAACTGGATGCCCGTGTACGGCACCTTTTTAATGCACGGATTGGTCGGATCCGCGGTTTGCATCGCATTCAACGTCACCGGCGCGAAGGGTGCCGCCTTCTGGTAATCCGGATTGTCGTAGAGGGATTTTCGGGTGCCTGGCGGCACGGTTGCCCAACCGCCCTCGGGGTCATCCGCGACGAGCTTGACGTATTCTTTCGAGGTGGCCCACTGGGCGAAGGTCTGCGCGGCCTCGGGCGACTTCGCCTTCTGCGGGATGGCGAACGCCCAACTCCAGAGCCACTTCGAACCGTTGGGCGTGACCGCGATCGGTGCGTTGGCGAACGCCACCTTGTCCGAAACCTGCGATTGCGACTTGTCGTAAAGGGGTCCGGCGCCCGACGTCGCATCGATCCACATTGCCGCCTTGCCGCTGGCGAAGAGGGTGAGATTCTCGTTGAAACCGTTGGCCGAGGCTCCTGGCGGGCCATTCGCCTTCATCAGGTCGACATAGAAGTTGATCGCCTTCTTCCATTCGGGCGAGGTGAGCGTCGGGTGCCACTTCTCGTCGAACCACGTACCGCCGAAGGTGTTCACCAGCGTATCGACGTACGCCATGTTCTCTCCCCAGCCCGGTTTGCCGCGCAAGGTGATGCCGTAAATGCCGTTCGCCTTATCGGTCAACGCATCGGCGAACTTCTTAACATCGTCGTAAGTGGGTTGGTCCGGCATCTTCAACCCTTTGGCGTCGAACAGGTCCTTGCGGTACATCAGCAGGCAGCTTTCGCCGTAGAAGGGCAACGCGTAGAGTTTGCCGTTGTAGGAAAGCCCGTCCCGGATGGTCTTAAAGACGTCATCCACGTCGTAATCAGCCGGCAAGTTGTTGATCGGTTTGAGCCAGCCGCGTTTCGCAAAGATCGGTGTTTCGTACAGGCCGATGAAGACCAAGTCGAACTGGCCGCTGCCCGTGGAGACGTCCGTGGTGACCCGCTGGCGCAGGATGTTTTCTTCGACCACCACCCAGTTGAGCTTGATGTCGGGGTGGGCGGCCTCGAACTTGGGCGCGAGCTTTTTGAGCTCGATCATCGCCGGGTTGTTCACCACGGCAATGGTCACCGTTTTTTGCTGCGCCCAGCCTGGTAAGGTGGCGGCCAGCAGGGTGCACAAAGGAAGTAAGACGCGTTTGAGCATAGGATTGGGTTGGATTCCGGCACCTGCGCTGCGTGGACCACGTAATGTAAGAAAAGGGGGGCGTGGCAGGCTAAGAACCGGTGAATCTTGCGTCGGTGGGGGGCAGGATGTCAAGTGCCCCGAAAGGAATAGTTTACGACGTTCCTCGCCGGCGTGGGAAGGAGTCGGAAAAGCTTTGCCGCCTCCTGTCGCCGTCCGGTCAGTCACGCGCGTCCAAAAGGCGGCGTGCGCAGCCCTCGTCGGTGACCAACCCGTTGATCCAACGGCCCCGTAACGCGCCCTGCACCGCCCGAAATTTGCGGGGACCCGCCGCCAAGGCGATCACTGGTCGCACCGGCGGCGACCGAAGCGGGACACTGGTCACCCGCGCGTTCGTTGGCCCTTTCAAGAGCTGGCCACGGGCATCAAAGGCCCAGCCAAGCACCTCCCCCACGGCCCCAAGCCCCTGCAATTCCACGACCTCGCGCTTGGTCACGAAACCATCCCGCTGGATGGGGCAACCCGGGCCGATCTCGCCGACGCCGACAAAGGCGACGTCCGCTTGGGACGAGAGGTCTTCGACGACGCGGTAGAGGCGGTGATGGCACCACTGGCGCTTCTCCTCCGGGCTATCCGCGAACATCGGCGCCGGCAGCAGAAAATATTTGCCGCCCGTCTTTTCGGCGGCGCGCAAGGTGACGTCGTAACGGTTGGCGGACCCGTCCGGGGCAAAGGCGCCGACCAAGGAAAGCAGGCGATGCTGCGGGCGGGGCATTTCGGACATCTCCTCAACCGCCACTTTAATGGTGCGGCCGGAACTCAGGGCCATGACGCGCGGTTCGACCGCCGCCAGATGGTTTTCCATCAGCTGCGCACCCGCGACCGCGATCTTTCGCAGCGTTCCGTCCGCGTCGTCTCCGTTGGCCGGCACCACTTCGCACGTGGTCAGATCGAACCGTTCGCAAAGGCGGGCCGCCAATTCCAGACAGTTCGCCACCGGGTGATGCACGCGCACTTTGACAAGCCCATTCTCGAGCGCCAAAGCGACCAACCGCTGCGCCGCGGGCCTGGAGATTTTCAGCTTGCGCGCGATCTCGTGCTGCGTGTTACCGGCGACGTAGTAGAGCCACGCCGCCCGAGCGGCGAGGTCGGACTTCTCCTCCGGTATAAGTAGGGTCGCCGACATTCCCAGCTTATTACTGATAGGACTCACGCCGGAGTGCAAGTTCTTCGCACCGCTATGAATGGCGAACCCGCACCGAAGCCTCGCCCAACCGCAACACCCGTTCGAGAACCTCCTCGGAGCGAAGCGCGCCGTCTTTGAAATCCTCGCCGGTGGCGTAGACGAAACGGGGGATGATCAAGCAGCGAAAGTCGAGCATCAAGCTGTTGGCAAACGGCATCACGGACATGTAGCTGGAGGTGCCGCCCGCCGCGCACATAAAGCCGACGACCTTGTTCTCCCAGGCATCGCCCGTGAGCTCGACGAAGTTCTTGGCCACGGCATTCAGGTCGTAATTGTAGACGGGAGCCGCCAGGACGATGACGCGCGCAGCCTCCACGAGCGCCTCGCAGCGGCGGGTCTCCGGGTGACCGTACGCCTCCTCCCCGTCGCAGAACGGCAGTTCGACCTCGCGCAAGTCGAGAAGGGTGGCCGAATGGCCGTTGCTACGGTAGAAATCCATCAGGTGTGAGGCCAGGGCGCGGCTGCGGCTCCGTGACTTCCGCGACGCGGAGATCACCAGGTACTCGTTGGGCATGGACGCAATAGGGGTGCGGTCTAGCCCGGGCGCAAGGGTGGTCGCACGGCGGCGGCGGCGTGGTACTGGCAACTTCGTAGCGGGATGCCGCGGGGTCCCCGGCCCGGTGGCTGCCGGCCGGCAGGTCGCGGGAGCGCCTTGCCCTCGCCATCCGCGGGTGCTGCCACCCCCCGGGTAACGGTGCTCCGCCACCGCCACACCAGCCAGGAGGGCCGGTGCTCCCCGCCCGCCGCGCCAGGCGGCGCAGGCGCAAAGCCCTCGGTCCCCCCGGAG
>CAXUNV010000545.1:0-436 GCA_964252355.1 uncultured Chthoniobacterales bacterium
GTGTCCTTCTGTTCGGGTCGTTCCGGCTTCCGGCTACACATTTGTCTCCCCTTTTCCGAACCTTTCTGTCACCCTCTCCGCCCATGCGCGCGACTTTGCCGTCCCTGCGCCTCTGCGGCTTTGCCCGAGGCGCGTTTCTGGCCGGCGCCCTGCTGGGCGCCTCCACCTCCGCCCACGCGGAGCGGGTGCGTTCAGAGGTGGTATCGGCGCCGGCACTAACCAGCCCGGCCCGCCTGGAACTGCAAAGGTTGGAACGTCGGGCGGGGGATCGCCGGGTACGTGCGACCTGCGCCGTCGACGTGCGTCGGGGCATGCCGGTCACGGTGCGGTTCTCAGAATCGTCCGGGTCGTCGCGGGTGGACGAGGAACTCGCCTCTTGGATCCGCGCGCATTGGCGGTTCTCGCCGGGTTTCACCGGGGTTTACCGCGCCGGCGT
>CAXUNV010000545.1:475-3397 GCA_964252355.1 uncultured Chthoniobacterales bacterium
GTGGTCCCAACTGGTGCTGATGAACGGCCTCGAGCGCCGGAGCGTGACGTTGGACGCGACCGTCGTGAACGGCCGCATTGGCGCATTGCGCGTGGCGCAGGGCTCTGGCGATCCCAACCTGGATCTGGCCTTGGTGCGGTTCGTGCGCCAGAACTGGCGGTTTGCCGCGGACGTGAACGAGACTTACCGCGTCCGTCTGCCCTTGCCTTGGCTAGGTTGAAACGCTGGGGCTCTTGGCTCAGCGGCGGAGGTTGGCGGCTGGAGAAGATCGCGCTGGACGCCTTGCCGTCGTCGCCGCTTACTTACCCGGCGTGAACCTATCGCGAGAAGGATCGACCCCCCAGGAAGGAAGGCATGCCGCACCTACTGGGGCTTGACCTCGGCACGTCGAGCTTGAAAGCCGTGGTGACCGACGAAGCCGGACGCGTCGTCGGTTTGGGCAACGCCGAATACCCCATCCAGACGCCGGCACCTGGCGCGGCGGAGCAGGATCCAAACGACTGGTGGCGGGCCGCGGTCGAGGCGACCCGACAAGCGTTGACGCAAGCGGGCCCGGTACCGGTGGTCGCCGTCGGGTTTTCCGGCCAGATGCATGGGGCCGTGCTCCTCAAGGGGGATGGCCGGCCGGTGCGTCCGGCCATCATCTGGGCCGACCAACGGGGCGCGTCGGTGTTGGCCGACGTCGAGGGACGCGTCGGACGCGATCGCCTGGCGCAGGTCTGCGGGACGGCGCCGGCCGCCGGTTTCCAAGTGTCGACCCTGGTTTGGTTGGCGGCGCACGAACCGGCCGCGCTGCGCGACGCCGCCACGGTGGTGTTGCCCAAAGATTACGTGCGTCACCGGTTGACCGGGGTGCTCGAGACCGACGAGACCGATGCGTCGGCCACCGGCCTGTTTGACGTTGGGGCGCGACGCTGGGCGGAGGAGGTGGTCGAAACCCTCGGGATCGACGCGGCCTTGCTCCCGCCCGTGCGCCGTTCCGCCGATGTCTGCGGTTCTCTCGGGCGGGAAGGTGCCGACGCCCTCGGCTTGCCGCGGGGAATCCCGGTGGTGGCCGGTTGCGCCGACCAACCGGCGCAGGCCATCGGCAACGGCCTGCTGGGACCGCCCCTCGGCTCAGTCACCGTGGGTACCGGCGGGCAAGTTTTCGTGCCTCTCACGGAACCCGCGTTCGACAAGGAAGGCAGGTTGCACACCTTCTGCCACGCGCATCCGGAACGTTGGTACCTCCTTGGGGCAATGCTGTCGGCCGGCATGGCGCTGCGCTGGTTCCGCCGGCTCCTCGGGAATGCTGACTACACCACGCTCGACGCCCTGGCGGCCGAGGTTCCGCCGGGCAGCGAGGGCCTGCGTTTCCTACCCTACTTGGTGGGGGAACGGTCCCCGCTGATGGATCCGCACGCGAAAGGCGGTTTTGTTGGCCTGACCCTCCGGCACGGCCCCGGGCATCTGACGCGAGCCGTGCTGGAGGGCATCGCTTTCAGCCTGCGCCACATCGTGGAGACGATGGGAAGCATCGGCGCGCACCCCGCAAAATTCGTGGCCTCAGGCAATGGCCTCGGCAGCCCGCTCTGGCGTCAGATGGTCGCCGACGTCCTAAACCGCCCTTTGTACCGGTCCCACGACCGGTTTGCCGCCGAGCGTGCGGGCGTGGGGGCGGCCCTGCTCGCCGGAATCGGTAGCGGCACGGTGGAAGGTGCGACCGCCATCGACCGTTGGACCCCAACCTTCGACGAGGAGACCGCTCCCGACCCGGCCAGGGTTGAGGCGTACGAACGGGCGTACGCAGATTTTCGGGAGGTTTACCCCCGGCTGAGGACGTACTTTCACCAGGGGGTGTGAAGCTTCGACGCGGCTTGGGAGGGCGTGTGCTCCCGCGCCGCGCACCACCCCGGTGCCACGCCGGCGGTCCCGCATGCGGGATCGCCTTGCCCTACCAATCGTTCAATGGGGCGGGCTGCAGGCATGGTTCCGGCCCAGCGGACCCGTTGCGCTTTGGCCCGTTGCGGGTACTGATGGATCGGGCCCGCAGGCCCGTGACCGTCCCGATGACCCGATCCCTGCCCGTCCTGCAAACGCCACGCACCACGGTGCGGTTGGCGGAGGTTGAAGAAGCGGCGACGGTGCTGGACTACTACCTCCGCAACCGCCGGCACCTAGAGCCGTACGAACCGGCGCGCACGGAGAACTTCTACGACGTGACCGCGTGGGCGGCGCGCCTGGCGTACTTCTTGGATTCGTTCAAGGAGGATCGCTCCCTCAACCTTTTCGTCTTCGCGCGAGGTGGCCCCCAACCCCCCCGGATCATCGGCGCGATCGGGTTCAGCAACTTCGTCCGCGGCGCGTTCCAAGCTTGTTACCTCGGGTACAGCGTCGACGAGGCGCACGAAGGACAGGGCGTGTTGCGCGAAGCGTTGGAGGTGTCGATCCGTTACGTGTTCGACGATCTGCGCATGCACCGGATCATGGCCAATTACATGCCGTTCAACCGGCGCAGCGGCGGATTGCTGCGCCGCCTCGGCTTCGTCGTCGAAGGGTACGCGCGTGATTACCTCCAGATCGACAGCCGTTGGGAAGACCACGTGCTGACGAGCCTCACCAACCCGCGGGTGAGCGCCGCGCCCGACAAGTGACGGAAGCCGGCAGCCGGACGGCGGCAACCGCGCAACCGGCAACCGCGCGCGCGCCTCTCAATCCTGCAGCGCGCGCAGTTGCCCCAACAGCTTCTGCAAGGGGCTGGGTGGCGTGGGTTGACCGTCTGCGGGTGCGGCCTTCGTGTCGACCGGGCGCAGTTGGTACTGCCCCATCTGGGCGTCCACCGTCCGGCGTTCCGGCCGGCCCTTCTGGCGGCGCCTCTGTTCGGCTTTGACCTCGTGCCGCGTCTTTTGCTGCTGCCGCGCCTCGAGTTCCTCCACCAGGGTG
>CAXUNV010000546.1:0-3395 GCA_964252355.1 uncultured Chthoniobacterales bacterium
CTCGCCGCGCGCTACGGCCGCCGCGTCCGCGTGGTGGAACCTTACGCCGACGCGCTGCCCCCTGCCCTAATGCAGACGGGCGCGGCGCTCACCGACATCGACGCCGCGCTCGCCACCTGCCCCACGATGGTCGTGCTGGTCGACCACGACGTGTTCCGTTCGGTTCCGCCCGAGGAGCGCGCGGGCAAGCGCGTGCTCGACACCCGCGGCATCTGGCCCGACCAACCGCGCGCAGCGCCTGCAGTGGAACTGCGGCTGGCGAGTTGACCTTTCTTAGTCCTCCCCCGCAGAGAAGGGGCGTCGGCGCTTTGGCCCGCCCACCGGCTGGCCAAGACCGTATCCGGGGGACACGATCTCGCACCAACGTCCGCGAAGCTGGTGGTGGAAGGGCAGCTGCGCGCAACGCCGTACGGGTGGCGGCCTGCAATGATGATCAGCCGGACGCGCAATCATCCGTGCTTTCCGACTCACATTGCCTGAGACGGTTTGAACCGCGAACACGCGTTATGTGAAAGGACCAGTTTACGGCAGCAAGGAAACCGGGCGTTTTGCTTGCGGGTTCACTGTCGCACGAAAACGGGTGGAAGATGGCCCACGCCGCAAACCCTCACCAAAACAGCTTGAGGTCGAAGAATGGTGCGGCACTCATACGAAGCTTGGAAGACTTTTCTGTATGACCAGGAGATTACGGATGACGATCTCGATCTGGGCGTTTGCGCAATCGTAACGCCGGAGGAAGAAAAGGAGGTTGAGCGATTGGCTTTAACCTGGCCTGCGTCATACCACCGCATAGTCAGAGAGTTTGATGGACTCCCTCCAAGAACATTAGCCATATTTGACGGACAAGAAGTGGTCATGCTTCTTGCGCTTGAGATCAACCGTCCTGGAAACCTCGGATAAAGAGTCGTTGAAGCCACTTCGATTTTGTAAGAAAAGTATTTCGAATTGACCTAAACTGGTATGCGCGGAACGCAGACGCCCTGTACGACCGGCGGGAGCGGTAGTGAGTTAGATCGCTCCTAGGCGATCACTACCGAATCACTCGTCTCTTGCCACGCCGCCTCGATGTCCTCGCGCGTGGCGGTACGGGGCAGCGCCAGCACGCCCGCGAGCTGTTGAGCCATGATGCGAAAGCCACGCTTTGACGAGTCGATGGCGCTTTCCCACGCCCATCGTACCTCCAAGTGGCCGGCTCCAAAGGCGCGCAGCGTCGTTGATCGCGCAATCGCGCGAAAGCCGTCTAACACCGCCTCAGCCATTTCTCCTCCGAGCCCCGTCGCGATGACGCCGCCGGGTTCCCATACCGGCTCGCGCACATGCACCACGACAGTAAGCGATCCGGCCGGAGCCGGCGTGAACACCGCACCCAAGCAACCCGCCAGACGCTCGCCCGTATATCGTATTGCGGCATGAAGGGGTAGGCGATGCGGGGAGGGAAGCGCGGGCTCTTCCCAGGTCAGCACCTGGTCACCAGTGTAAGCCGCTTCGGCGGGCACCCCGTCCAAACCAACGGAAAGCCACCCTCCGCCATGCGTCTGCCGAATGCGGACGGTGGTGGGCTCGTTCATGAGATGGTTGGGTGGGATCATCATGAACTCTCGATAGTATCGGTGTGCGGCATAGGCGATCTTGAACGTGCAAGCTCGCCAGCATGGGCAGAACCGGTCTGCGCGGTGTAGCCGAGCTGGCGTTGTCTCGCGTCCGTCCCACCTACTGTGCGCCCGTTCTCAACTAACCTGCGCGCCAAGCACTTTACAGTTTTATCGAGCTTGCGTCAGAAACGGTCCATGATCTCGCGCCAACCCGATCATCATTACAGGCCGCTACCCGTATCGGCAGCTCACGCGCACCTAAGCCTTCCCCATACGGAAAGGATGTAGGTCCGCCTCAGGCGTAGGCGACGCGCACCGTGGGTCGCGCCCGCCGGCGACGCAACGCGCCTCCCGTCAGCGCCACGCCCGCGATCATCATCGCCCAGCTCGCCGCCTCCGGCACCGCCGCGATCGGAACGGCGGTGGTGGCGGTAATCGCCTGGCCCGCCACCGTCTCGAAACCGATGCTGTTGAGCACCGCGTTGGTGGTGTATGCGAAGCCGAAATAATTCTGCGATCCGACCGTCGCCCGCAGGCCGATGAAGTTGTTGCCGTTCGAATAGGGCACGGTCGTCTTGGTCGCGAACGTCGCATAAGGGTCCGTCGGCCCGAACGTCACCACGCCGCGGTCCACGAAATCGGACGTGGGCTGAACGGGGATGCCGAGAAAGCCGCCATACGAGTTGGTTGCGGCTCCGGCCCCGTCCTGCACGGCCAGCGGAGAGAAGAAGTCCCCGGACGCCGAGAAGGTGAACGCGTCGCCCATAAAGGTGAAGGTGTACGCCTTCGTCGCGAGGTTCGCGTTGATCGCAGTGATGACGGGCGCGGCTTGCGCCGGGGCCGCCGCGGCGATGGCCGCGGCGCAGACGAGGGCATGGGCGTATCGCATGGATCGGCTCCGGCAGCGCGGCAGGAACGCCGCCCCCGGCGCGTAGCGGAAGGGCCCGGCCAGTGACATAGACCGATTAACCATCATGGATCAGGGCGGGACACCTGCCGCCGGCATCACGATCACTTACCTTGTGGCATGGTGGCCCGCACCCAGAACGGAAGTAGAACCCTCCCATGTCCCTCACCACCATCTCCGTCCGCGGCGCGCGCGAGCACAACCTGAAGGACGTGGACGTCGACATCCCGCGCGACACGCTGACGGTGATCACCGGCCTGTCGGGCAGCGGCAAGTCGTCCCTCGCCTTTGACACCATCTACGCCGAAGGGCAGCGCCGCTATGTCGAGTCGCTTTCGGCCTATGCCCGCCAGTTCCTCGAGCTGATGCAGAAGCCTGACGTCGCCCATATCGAGGGCCTGTCGCCGGCGATCTCGATCGAGCAGAAGACCACCAGCCGCAATCCGCGCTCGACGGTGGCGACCGTCACCGAGATCTACGATTACATGCGTCTGCTCTGGGCGCGGGTCGGCATCCCCTATTCCCCCGCCACCGGCCTGCCGATCGCGGCGCAGACCGTCAGCCAGATGGTCGACCGCGTGATGACCTTGCCCGAGGGCACGCGGCTCCACCTGCTCGCCCCCGTGGTGCGCGGGAGGAAGGGTGAGTTCCGCAAGGAGCTCGCCGAGTGGCCGAAGGCGGGCTTCACCCGCGTCCGCATCGACGGCCAGGTCTACGAGATCGACGAGGCCCCCGCGCTCGACAAGAAGTTCAAGCACGATGTCGAGGTGGTGGTGGATCGCCTCGTCGTGCGGGAGGACATCGCGACGCGTCTGGCAGAGAGCTTCGAGGCGGCCTTGAAGCTCGCCGACGGCCTCGCGTACGTCGACCCCGCCGACCCCGTCGAACCCCACACC
>CAXUNV010000547.1:0-3391 GCA_964252355.1 uncultured Chthoniobacterales bacterium
GGATTTGGGTACTGCACGGAACCGAACTGGTCGCCCGACGGCCGTCGCCTCGCGTTCAATCTGCGAAGCGGCGGCACCTTCCAGGTGGCGGTCCTCGACTTGGGTGGCGGCGGGGCGCGCGTGGTCGTGAACGAAGGCGAAAACCCGGTTTGGGGTCCCGATTCGCGTCACCTCCTTTTTGCTAGAGGGTCAGGCTTGTATATGTACGATACTGTTACTAATCGTGAGACGCGGATCGTGGGCGATTTGGGCAGGATCTCTGAGCCGACCTGGTCGCGCTGAATCCCCTTCGCATGAAAAGATCCCTCGTCGTTGTTGTCTGCCTGGGCGCCTTCGCCCTGGCGGGTTGCGCCAAACAAGGTCAAAAGCAGGAGTATGCCGGCGTCGACGGCGATTACGTCTCCGGAACGCCGTTGCCGCCGCGGCAAGAGGGCGTGTCGTTCTTCAGCGATCGGGTGGCCAAGGGTCAATTCCCGCCGGTCTACTTCGGGTACGATCGGTCGGAGGTGTCGCCCTCCGAAGCCGCCAAGCTGCAGGCGGTGGCCAACTTTCTGCGTGGGGGAAGTCAGAACATCATTTTGGCAGGTTTCACCGACGAGCGTGGCACGGAAGAGTACAACCGGGCGCTGGGCGAGCGCCGGGCTCAGGCGGTCCGCAACGCGCTCCTTGGGCTCGGGGTGTCGTCGGCCCGCATGCAAACGGTCAGTTTTGGTCTGGAAATGCCGGCCGACCCGGGACACACCGAGACGGCTTGGGGCAAGAACCGCCGGGTCGAGACGGGCGTGGTGCGCTGAGCGTGGGCCAGCCTGGGCTGGGTGGCGGCCCGGCCATCGGGACCGGCCGGGTGCCGTCCGCGACGGGGCACCCGCCTGGAGAGTGCCCGTCGTGCGAAGGCGGCCTTAGGCCCGTTCCCCCCTTAGCCCATGGATGATCCGTCGCTGCCCGATGACGAGACGCTCGTGCGCCAAACGCAGGCGGGTGACACCCGTGCGTTCGATCTCCTTTGGCAGAAATACAGCCCGCGCGTCTACTCGCTGGTCTACAACATGACCTCCAACCACGAGGACGCCAACGACTTGCTGCTCGAGGTGTTCGCGAAGGCTTACCGTTCCATCAGCGGCTTCCGCGGCCGGTCGAGTTTTTACACCTGGATCCACGCGATCGCCGTCAATATGACCATCAATTTCGTGAAGAAACGGGGGCGCCGCGTGCAGATGAGCCTCGACGACCTCGATGCAAACGTGCAGTACGATAAGGACTTCTTGGAAACGACGGCGACCAACACCCCCGTGCGCGAGGTCGACCTTTCCGAGCTGCAACGCAGATTGAACGAAGCCATGCAGAAGCTGTCTGTAGAACACAGGGCAGTCGTGACGATGTTCGACATCCAAGGCATGCCGCACGCGGAGATTGCGCGCATCCTGGGCGTGCCGGAAGCGACGGTTCGGTCACGGTTGTTCTACGCACATCGTCAGTTGCAGAATTACCTCGAAGAGTTTAGGAAACCATGATGCTCGACGAACAGCAGGTACAGCAGCTCCTTCGGCTCAAGCGGTTCGAGCAACCTCCCCCCGGATATTTTGACGGAGCGCTGCAAGAATTTCACCGCCGTCAGCGTGCCGAATTGCTCCGGCGCTCGGCGTTACGGATCTGGTGGGAACAGACCGCCTCCCGTTGGTTTGACTTCCGCGTGCCGGGCTACGCTTACGGCGGCGCCTTCGCGGTGTTTTGCGCCGTGGCGGCGCTCGTGGGTTCTGGCGTGGTGACGCCGTGGGGCGGTGGCGCCTTAGACCTCGCGTCGAAGGTGGCTGCGGTGCCTGGACGGGTCGCGGCGTCGGGCCGGTTGACGTTGAACGAGGCTTTTCGCCCGTCGGACGTCGAGCGGGCCGGACTCCGTTTGGCACCTTCCCTGGCGCCGTCCAGCGGTAGCTTGCCCCGCTACGTTCTGGAGGCGCGCCCGGTCAGCACCGAGGTATCGTTGAATTTTTAATTCGGTGACGGCGCGACGGCCGGTGGGTCTCGCGCTTTCGGTCATTTATCTCCCAGACTTAAGCTCCTTCAGACAACGGCCCCCGCCAAACCCGGGTACCATGCTCAAACCGTTTTTGCGCGGTTGCCTCCCCGCCGCGCGCATCCTTTCCGTGGGCCGGTCGGCTAAGATCCGGCTGGTGCGGGTGGGACGCCTGAACCTCTGGCCCGTCTTGTTGGGTTGTGCCGTGGGGAGCTTTGGTGCCTTGCCAGCGACCCTGTGTGCCCAAGATACGCTGGCGTCCATCTCCGCCGACGTCCAACGCATCTACGACGCGGCGAAAAGTGCCGTGGTGCGAATCGAGTCCGAGGACGATTTCGGCCGGCTCGCCGGCACGGGCTTTTTCATCGACCCGAACGGGACGATTTACACCGCGTACGACGTGGGTGGCGAGTCCCGCGACATCACCGTTCAATTTGGCGCTAAGCGTTGCCCGGCCCGGCGCTTGGTAGCGGACGCGAAAAGCGGGATCGCGATTCTGAAGGTCGACGCGGGCACCACGCCATGGATCCCGCTGGGGGCTTCAGACATCTTGCGCTTGGCTTCGCCCCTGGTGGCGATCGGTTACCCTCTGGATCTGCCGGCGACGCCCATCTTCGGCATGGTCGGCGGGTTCGACCTCAAGTACCTGAACCGATACTTTTCGACCACGCTCATCCGGGCGAATTTGCCTGCCCAGAAAGGAGAGGCTGGTTCACCGGTCCTTAACCTGCGAGGTGAGGCGGTCGGCATCCTGATCCGGAGCCTCGGCACGCAGGCCGCGTGCTTCGCGCTGCCGATCAAAGCCGCAGAAAAGATCCGCTCGGATTACGTCCGCTATGGCGCGGTGCGACCCGGTTGGTTGGGCATTTCGGTACGCGAACGCGAGGTGGCTGAGGAAGAGTCGCAGGTCGAGATTTCCGGATTTCAGGAACAATCGCCGGCGGCGGACAGCGGCCTACAGCTCGGCGACACCTTGCTGCAGGTGGGCACGGTGAAGGTGCGGACGGCCCCAGACATTTTGAACGTTGCGTTTTTTCTGACCGCGGGCGACCGGGTGCCGATCACCGTCACGCGCGACGGCAAGGATTTGACGGTGGAAGTGACGGCGCAGGACATGCCGGCATTCAGCCCGCCGCGTCCGTCGTTGCTCGCCCCGGGAGGGTTGCCGTCCTCTGAACTGCAGAGTCCCGCGGTCTTTCCCGACAACCGATAAGCCGGGCGCGGCGTGCAGCGCGGTTGCCGGTTGCTGGGACCGGCGGTCATTGCCAAGGGTTGGTAGGGCAAGGCGAGGAACCTTACCCGCCGCCGGGCCGGAGGGAGGGTGCAGGCCGTTGGTTTTGCAGTCGGCTTTCGGGGCAGACGGGCGGCCCGCCCGCAACC
>CAXUNV010000548.1:0-3389 GCA_964252355.1 uncultured Chthoniobacterales bacterium
CTCGTAAAGCTCCTCGATGGTCGGGCCGCTGGTGCTCGCGCGCGCCCCGCCGACGGCTTGGACAAGGGAAAGGGGGATGATGATGGCCCGGGTCCAAGACGCCATTTCGTAAAGGACGCCGCCCGGATAGAAGTTTCCGCCGGGCAAGAGGATGATTTCCGGAGGGATGGTCGGCGTGAACTTCTTCGGGAACAGCCCGAGGAGGCTCAGGTTGATGCGGGTGTAGCTGTTGCAGGATTGCAAGCCGCCCAGGTCAAGGATCCGGTCTCGGGCCATCCGCAGCGCGGGCTCGTCGGGGGTATGCCCGGCCAGTTTGAGCGCGGTGTAAGCTTTGACCGAGACGTTGACGTCGGCCGGACCCTTGGGGTAAACCGACCAACCCCCGGCGGCCAACCTTTCGGAAAGGATGCGCCGGCAGGCCTTGCGGAGCCTCTCGGCGGGCAACGGCTTTTCGGGCCGTCGACGATGCAGCCAATGTTCGAGCAGCACGTAATCAGCCTCGAGAGAGACATCGGCCAGCAATTCGCCGCACCAGTAGCCATCGTTCGCTTGCAGTCCGGTCAACGACTCCGCGGCCAACCTGCTGGCCCTTTGCGCCGCCAAACGTGCGGCACGCCCGGTCTGCACCACCTTGGCCAAGCTTTGGGCCTCATAAGAAGAGTGCTGTTCGATCGGTAAAACCCGTCTCATAAGGCTAGCGGCAAGGTCGTCTTCATAGCGTGGATTGCCCGGGAGCGCCAGCCTTGCCGCCTTCCGGTAGCCCGTCCCGACGCTGGCGCCGATCGTGGTGGGGGCGAGGCGTCCCTGTCGAGCCTGCAATGCAGGGGGTGATACCGGGTCCGGTCGTCTCGATGCCGACGACGGAAAAGGTTATGGCCGGGCGGCGACTTTGGGGTAAAAACGGGAGGTGAGCGTGACCGTTAAGTTTGACCATTGCGTGGTGCACGTGTCCGACTGGATGCAATCCAATGACTTCTACGCCCGGGTGCTCGGCGCCGACGTGGTCGAAGTGGAGCCCGGCCGTTACGCCTACCGGTTCGGCGACGTGCGGTTGAACTTGCACGGGCCTGGGGTGACGGCAACACCGGTCGCGGCCCGGCCGGTGTTGCCCGGCAACTCGGATCTCTGCTTCCAGTGGCCGGGTCCGATCGCAGACGCCGTGGAGCACCTGCGGCGCGTGGGCGTCGAAATCGAACTTGGCCCGGTCGACCGCGCCGGGGTGTACGGCCAGGGGCGCTCGGTGTATTTTCGCGATCCGGACGGCTCCTTGTTGGAACTCCTTTCGTACGACGCCTAGGTTTTCGGGTCTGCACGGCCCTTCGCATGCATTTTTCAATTCACGATCCATCCGAACCAGCGCCGATCGCGCGGGATCCCGCGCGTTGGGAGCGCTACCGGCGCGTCGTCTCGGCCGCGGCCACCGTGATCATCGTGTTGGCCAGTTACTTCGTCCTGAGCGCGGGCAAGCACTTCCTGGTGCCATTGGTGACGGCCTTCATCGTGGTCTACTTGGTCAGCATCCTCAACCGGCAGATCCGTAAAGTGCGTCTGGCCGGCCGAGAACTGCCGCCGGGCGTGTCCCGCGTGCTTTCGTTCTGTATCATCATCGCGGTCGGTTACGCCTTGTATGCGATCGTGGCGAACAATGCCACGCACGTGGTCGTGGCGGCGCCGCGTTACCAAGCCCGGTTGCAGCAACTCCAACTGGAGATCTTCTCCTCTTTGGGCGTGGAGGAACCGCCCGAGTTGCGGGACCTCGTCCGGGGCCTCGACCTGCGTTCGTTGTTCACGGCCGTGGCGACCGGGGTGGCGCAACTGGCGGAAAGCATCACCTTGGTGTTCATCTACGGTCTGTTCATGTTGCTCGAGGGCCGCTTCGTGGCCATCAAGCTGCGCGCGCTGATTCCCGACGCGCCGCAACGGGTGAGAACTTTGCGGATCCTGCAACGCATCGATCACGACATCCACACCTATTTGGGGGTCAAAACCGCTGTGAGCTTGACCACCGCGTTGCTTTCGTACGTCCTGCTCCGGTTGATGGGCGAGGATTTCGCCGAATTTTGGGCGTTGCTGGTTTTCGTGCTGCACTTCATCCCGACGTTTGGCGTGGTGATCGCGACGTTGTTGCCGACCGTGCTCGCGGCCGTGCAGTTTGACCACTTGGGGCCGGTGCTGGTCGTCGGGTTAGGGTTGAGCGCCATTGCCCAACTGATGGGCAACATCGTCGAACCAAACGTGATGGGTGAATCGCTGAACCTGAGTCCGCTGGCGGTGATCATGGCCCTGATCTTTTGGGGCACGCTGTGGGGGGTGACCGGGGCGTTCCTCTGCGTGCCGCTGACGGTGATTCTGGTGATCGTGCTTTCCAACTTTGAAACCACCCGGTTCATCGCCGTGCTCCTGTCCAAGACTGGAACGGTGCGTCCCGGGGATGAACTCTCCGAAGCGGAGACGCGGGCGGCGAAGGCGGAACTGCGGGGAGGCGGGTAGGCCGCCGGGCTGCACCGAGGAGGGGAAGATTTTCATGGCGCTCTCGCGGCAGCCTGAAGGTTTTTCCGGACGGCTGCAGAATTTTTCCCTGCTCGACATTGTGCAGATGGCCTGCTTGGCGCAGCGCACCGGCCGTTTGCAGATCCAGAACGGGCGCGAGCAGGGCTTCGTCGACTTTGACCGGGGCCGGATCATTCACGCCGCGGCCGGCGCGACGACCGGTGAAGGGGCGCTCCTGGAAATCCTGTGCTGGCGCACCGGGCAATTCAGCTTGGGCGATTCGCCGGCGGGGAGGCACACGGCGGGGCCGGCCACGATCCAAGGTGGGTGGGAGCACGTGTTGATGGAGGCCGTCCGCAAGCGCGATGAACTCGAGCACCGGGAGCCGACCCAAGTCGTTGAGGTGGGGGGTGCGCCGATGGCGCGCCGCATGGCCAGCAATCTCTTGGCCGAGATCGCCGAGCGTCGGGAGCTCGACCGTCGAAGTGCGCGCCGGCGCCGGGCGCTGCTCTTTTCAGGGACGGGCGTGGTTTTGGTCACGGTGACCGCCTGCTTCGTAGTCGGGCGCCACGAGTTGCAGGCGGCTTGGAACCATCTCCGCCGCGGCGCGCTGTCCGCCTTGGCCCCCGAGCGCTATTGGCGACCTAACACGCTGCCCGAAGTCGTGGTCCCGGCCGGCGACTTCGTCTTCCAAGACGGCCAAGCCCGGTCGACCGGCGCGTTCCGGATTGACGCGACCGAGGTCACCGTCTGGCAGTACGCCTCCTTTGTCGACGGCGTGGGCGGGCGCACCGACTTCGACCATCCCAACCAGCCGCGGGGGAAGGGCCACCGCAACCCCGATTGGGATACCTACCGGCGGGCGGCGGTCGCTTGCGGTGAGTTTGCCGGGCGAAGGG
>CAXUNV010000549.1:0-1837 GCA_964252355.1 uncultured Chthoniobacterales bacterium
GCCTGGAAGAGGTGGTGCACCGCAACGTCACCGCCCACCGGCTCCGTTTCACCTCCAGCATTCAGGAAGGCGTCGGCAGCTCGCAGATCGTCTTCATCGCCGTGCCGACGCCGCCGCAGCCGGACGGCAGCGTCGATATGACCTACATCGAGCAGGTCGCGCGCGAGATCGCCGCCGTGATGACCGACTACCGCGTGATCGTCGACAAAAGCACGGTCCCGGTGAAAACCGGTGAAAAGGTGGCCAACACCATCCGTCGCTATAACAAGGCCGGCGTCGACTTCGACGTCGTGAGCAATCCGGAGTTCCTGCGCGAGGGTTGCGCCGTGCCCGACCTCATGAACCCCGACCGGATCGTCATCGGGTCCAACAGCGACCGGGCGCTCGCCTTGATGAAGAAGGTCTACGAACCGTTCATGGCGCCGATCATGGTGACGGACATCAACAGCGCCGAACTCATCAAACACGCGGCCAACTCATTTCTCGCGCTCAAGATCTCCTACATCAACGCCCTTTCGGCCATCTGCGAAGCCAGCGGGGCCGACGTCGAAAAGGTGGCCGACGGCATCGGTGCGGACAAGCGGATCGGACGTTCCTTCCTCAACGCGGGACTTGGGTACGGCGGTTCTTGTTTCCCCAAAGATCTGGCGGCGTTCATCACCATCAGCGAGCAGCTGGGCGTGCCCTTCAACCTCTTAAAGGAGGTGCAACGCATCAACGCCGCGCAACGGGAACGTTTCGTCAAACGGATCCGCGAAACCCTGTGGGTGTTGAAAGGCAAACGGATCGCCGTTTGGGGCCTAACCTTCAAACCCGACACCGACGATGTCCGCAGCTCCGTGGCCATCGATATCGTGAATGACTTGCTCAAAGAGGGTGCGGAGGTGGTGGCATACGATCCCAAAGGCATGGAGAAGGTCCAAGAATGGGGATTGGCCAAGGGCGTGATCACGGCGAAGTCGGCGCTGGACGCCGCGCGCGACGCCGAAGCTTTGGTGCTCGCGACCGAGTGGCAGGAGTTTGGGGCGGTCGACCTCGAGCAGGTGCGGAAGGCGATGCACACGCCGATCGTTTTTGACGGGCGTAACGTGTTCGATCCCGTGACGATGAAGGACCTCGGGTTCCGTTACCACGCCATCGGCCGCGGCGACGCGGTCTGACCGTCGCGTTCCGCCGCTTGCGGACCTTCGCGCGCCTCCTTTTGCCCCGAACGGGCCCCTGAGTCTTTGCCGACGTCGCTCCGCGACGCCCCTAACCCTTTATCGGGTGGCGACGGGGGCAGACTGTGGGAGGATGGACCAGCGGTTCCGTGCAGTAGCCATAGTCTTTGCAGTCCTCCGCACCGGCGGAACGGCCTTTGTGAGGCTTATGTTAACGAAGAACCCTCGGGTCTGTTGTTTGAAAGCTCTCCAGCGCTGGGAGACGAGCCGCGAATTCGCGGATGAAGTGTTGCACGACACCCTGCAACATTCCGGCCTCAACGGGGTCAATCGGTCTTTCGTTACCGAGACATTCTACGGCGTGATCCGGAACCGCTCGTACCTGGATTTCGTCATCAGCCACTTCCGCAGCAGCGGCTTGGACCTCCCTACCCGTCAGGTGTTGCGGCTGGGCCTCTACCAACTCTACAAAATGCGGATCCCGGACCACGCGGCGGTTTACGAGACGGTGAACATCGCCGGCCCGGCCCGGACGCTTGTAAACGCCATCCTGCGCCGGTCGATCATCCAAAAACAACAGGTCTTGGGTGAACTGGAACAGGCGCCCGTCTACATCCGGTACTCCCATCCCGAATTCCTTTGGCGCCGTTGGCACGACCAGCACGGCCCTGCGGACG
>CAXUNV010000549.1:1887-3388 GCA_964252355.1 uncultured Chthoniobacterales bacterium
AACGAGCCGGCGCGCATCTTCGTGCGCGCAAACCGGCTGCGGGTCACGCCCGGGGAACTGTTGGGCAGCCTGCCGGAGGCCAAGCCCGTTCCGGAACACCCCGACTGCCTGAGGGTGCCGCACCTGCCGGTCTCTTGGATCAACTCCGGGGTGGCGTACGTGCAGGACCCGAGCACGCTGGTGGCCTGCGACCTCCTCCGGCCGGAGCCGGGTGAAACGGTGCTCGACGCGTGCGCCGCGCCGGGCGGCAAAGCCGGTTACCTCTCTCAACTGATGCGAAACGAGGGCCGTCTGGTGGCATGCGATTACGACAAGGTGCGGCTCCAACGGCTGGAAGGGAACCTGCAACGCTTGGGCGTGGCCAACGCCGAAATCGTGGGCTTCGATTGGCTGCACGAAACCCCTGCGTTCCCCACCGGCTCCTTTGACGCGATCCTGGTCGACGCCCCATGCACCAACACCGGCGTGATCCGCCGGCGCACGGACGTGCGCTGGCGCCTGACGCCCCAGGATTTTGGTCGCATGCAACGGTTGCAAGTACGGCTCCTTGAATCCGTCCTCCCCTACCTGAAAGTCGGTGGCCGGTTGGTTTACAGCACGTGCAGCATCGAAACGGACGAAAACGAGGAAGTGGTGCGTCAAGTTTTGCAGCATTCACCCGGGTACAAACTGGTTGGCACCCGCCACGTCGTGCCGACCCGCGACGAGTTAGATGGTGCGTTTGCCGCACTGCTTTGCCGGATGTCCTAAGCGAGCGCGACCGAGCGGCAGCCGTGGGGAGGCGTTGGGCGGAAGGGCGCCAGGACTTAACCTTCGAGCACCGGGGCGCTTCGCCCAAAAACCTCGTCAGGCGCCCGTACGACGCGGTTGCGTTCGTCCAGCACCGCGACGCGGGGCTCGTGGGTGGCCGCCTCCTCGGGGTCGAACAGGCCGAAGCTCATGATGGTCAGCCGGTCGCCCGGCTTGCCCAGGTGGGCGGTCGCCCCGTTCAGTTCGATGATCCCCTCCGCGCGGGGCCCGTAGATGACGTACGTCTCAAACCGTTCGCCGTTGCCCATGTTGCCGACCAGGATGCGCTCGTACTCCTCCAAACCGACGCACTCGGCCAGATCGGCGGAGACCGTCAGGCTGCCCGCGTAGTGAAGGTTCGCGCCCGTGACGCACGCGCGGTGGAGTTTGGACTTGAGAAGGTTCAACTGCACTGACGCACGTTAACGCGGATCGTCGGGGGGACAAGGGGTTGAAGGAACCGAGCGGGAGCGAGCGCGACCGAGCGGCACCGAGCGGGAGCGAAGATTGACGAGCATGAAGCGGGGCAGGGATCCTCCCGGCCGTGGTGAACTTCGACCGGTGACCACCCGGCGCATCGGCCGTTTCGCCGCCTCTCCTTAAAGCTCCCGCTCGGTCCCGCTCGGTCCCGCTCGGTCCCGCTCGGTCCCGCTCGCTACCTCCGGACCACCCACCCATCCCACACCGCCAAGACCCGGGCCAGGGCCACCCG
>CAXUNV010000550.1:0-3380 GCA_964252355.1 uncultured Chthoniobacterales bacterium
GCTCAAGGAGGACTTCGACAACGATTTCGCGCAAAGCATCCGCGACGCGTTCGACCGCGACGGCCTGTTGTCCAAAGCCAAGCAGTTTGAGTACCGTCCCGAACAGCAGGCGATGGCGGTGGGGGTGGCGCGCGCCTTGTCGGAATCGCGTCATCTCGTGGTGGAGGCTGGCACCGGGGTGGGCAAGTCGCTGGCCTACCTGCTGCCCGCGGTCCGGTTCGCGCTCGAAAACGAACGGAAGGCGATCGTTTCCACCCACACGATCAACCTGCAGGAACAACTGCTGCAGAAAGACATCCCGATCGTCGAAAAGCTGTTGGACCAACCTTTTCAAGCGGCGTTATTGAAGGGACGGCAGAACTACCTTTGCCCCAACCGGCTGGCGCGGGCCTTGCAGATGCAGGGCGAACTTTTCACCAGTCCTGAACAGGAGGAACTGCGACGCATCCAGGCTTGGAGCCTGCGCACGCAGGAGGGCACCCTCAGCGACCTCGACGTCGAACCCGACCCGGGCGTCTGGAGCCAAGTCTGCAGCGAGGCGCACATCTGCAGTCCGAAAACGTGCGGCGTGGGCGGACGCTGTTTCTACCAAAACGCGCGCAAGCGCCTCATCGGGGCGGACGTGATCGTGGTGAACCACACCCTGTTTTTCCTCGCGCTCGCCAACGCCGGCGACGCCGAGAACCGGGCGTCCGGCTATCTTTTCCCGAACGACTTCGTCATCTTCGACGAGGCTCATACCGTGGAGGCGGTGGCGGCGCGCCAGATCGGGCTCGGCGTTTCCCAGTACGGTTTGCGGCAGGCCTTGGGGCGCCTCTACCATCCCAAAACCCAGAAAGGCCTCTTTTCGCTGCTGCGCGTCGGCGAGGCGGTCCGCGAAACGGCCGACGCACACGAATTGCTCGAACGTTTCTTCCGCGCGGTGGACGAGGCTGCCGATTTTCGGAAGGGGCGCGAGTTCCGCGTCCGCCACCCGGACCTGGTGCCGGACACGCTTACCACCGCGCTGGCCCGGGTGCAGGCGGCCGTCGTCAACGTGGTGAAAGAGACGGAGGACGAAAAGCTCAAGGCGGAACTGCAAGACTTGGGCCGGCGGGTCCGCGACGCCCGGGTCGGGATTGCCGAGTTCCTTCGCCAAGCGCCGGAAAACCACGTCTACTGGATCGAACGCACCGGGAAAACCGGCCAGAACCTTAACCTCCACGGCGCCCCCGTGGACATGGCGCCCACGCTCCAGCACCTCCTTTTCCCCGAGGGCAGGACGTGCGTCATGACCAGCGCCACGCTTGGCGTCGGGCGCGAAGACCTGGCCTACTTCCGCAACCGGGTTGGGGCCTTCGACGTCGACGCGCTGCAGATCGGCAGCCCTTTCGACTTCGAAAAGCAGATGCGTTTGTGCGTCGTCCAGAAAATGCCTGACCCGCGCGACCCGGGGTACGAGGCGGCCTCGGAGCGCTGGATCAGTCGGTTTGTCGACGAAAGCTGCGGGCGCGCGTTCGTCCTGTTCACCAACTACAAGACCATGACGAGCGTGGCCAGCCGGCTGGAGGAGGAACTTTCCCAACAGTACACCTTCCTGGTGCAGGGTCAGGGTGCTTCGCGCACCCGGCTGCTGGAGAAATTCCGGAAGAGCGGCAACGGCGTGCTCTTTGGGACCGACAGCTTTTGGGCCGGGGTCGACGTGCCAGGCGAGGCCTTGTCCAACGTCATCATCACGCGGCTGCCTTTCGCCGTGCCAGACCACCCCCTCACCGAAGCCAAGCTCGAGAGCATCGAAGCTCGGGGCGGCGACCCGTTTGCGGAGTACTCCTTGCCGGAAGCAATCCTGAAGCTGCGTCAAGGCGTGGGCCGGCTCATCCGCACCAAGACGGACCGCGGCACCGTCGTGATCCTCGACAACCGGATCTTGAGCAAACCTTACGGGCGCGCCTTCCTCCAAGCCTTGCCCAAGTGCAAGGTGGAGATCATCAAGGAGGCGCTGTGAACGCGGTCGACGTGTTCACGGCCGGGCTGCAGGCAGCCGTGGCGGACGGGTCGTTTCGCAAGTTGACCCTCGGCAAACTCAAAGGCGACCTCGCGCCCCGGGAACACGTCTACGTGCGCGCGGTGGATTTGCACGGTGCGCCGCACCTCACCTTTCTCCACCGGTACCCGGACCGGGATGAAACGGAAAATTTGGCGCTCGAGCCCGGCTTGGCGCAGGTCCGTGCCTGGTTGGGCGGTCCGTGCCTTGCGGCGACGTTGTTCACCGCTTCCGAACGGCAGCAGTTGCTTTTCAACCGCCGAGGGAAACCCCGCTTGGCGCGCCAAGCGGAGCGGACCGAACCCGTCGCCCGGCAGCATGACCAGCAGAAGGTTCGGACGTTGCGGGACGAATCTTTTCTCCTGCGCCTGGGCGTCCTTGATCCCTCCGGCAAACCCAAGCCGCAGATGGGCGACAAATACCGGCAGGTCCACCACTTCATCGAGTTGACCGCTCCCCTCGTGCGGGAGATGGGGCGGGGCGGGCCGCTTCGCGTCGTCGACCTGGGCAGCGGCAAAGGTTACCTCACCTTTGCCCTGTACGCGTTCCTCACCGAAGCCGGGTTCGACGTCGAGATGCTGGGAATCGAACAACGACCGCCGCTGGTGGCCCTCTGCAACGAGGTCGCGAACGCCTGCGGTTACCGGGGCTTGCGCTTCGCGGTAGGACGCATCGGCGACGCGGATCTGGCCGGGGTCGATCTAGCGGTGGCGCTGCACGCCTGCGACACCGCCACCGACGACGCGCTCCGGAAGGCGGTTGAGGCCGGGGCGCGCTGGATTTTGGCCGCGCCATGTTGCCATAAGGAGGTGCGTCCGCAGCTGCGGCCACCGGCCGGGTTGGAACCGCTCTTTCGTTTCGGCATCGAGGTGGACCGCTTGGCCGAAGCCGTCACCGACACGCTCCGGACCCTTTGCCTGGAGGCGGCGGGATACCACGCGCGGCTGCAGGAGTTCATCGACCTGGAGCACACGCACAAGAACGTGTTGATCATGGCCACCAGGAACCCCAAGGCGTTCGACCGCGCGGCGAAGTGGGAAGAGGCCCAGGCCTTTCAGAAGAAGTTCGGCATCACCCGGCAAAGCTTGAGCGCGGCGCTGGCGCCCAGGTTCGAGGTGTGACGTTTGATGTTTGGCGTTTGGCGTGTCCGGCGGCCACCACCCAAAGGTGGGTAGGGCAGGGGGTGTTTTGCCTTCCCCGCCGCCGGGCCGGCACAACGCCCGATGCGGCCACCCCGAAAGACCCGGTGGGGCGAAAACCCGGCCCGCCCGAAACAGCAGCCTTCCGGGTGGACAGCCGCGGGGCGGTTTGAGCCGGCGGCCAGATCCTGACGGCCAGCACCACCCCCGTTCGGACC
>CAXUNV010000551.1:0-3375 GCA_964252355.1 uncultured Chthoniobacterales bacterium
CGAGCACGGAGTTGGCGAAGGCCACCGCGGCAAGCGGCGTCGGCCCCAACCGGCCGACGATCACGCTGTCGGTGACGCCCATGAGCATCTGGCCCACCTGACCACCCATGATGGGGAAAGCGAGGCGCAGGGTCGCGGCAACCTCTGAGCGCAGGGGTGGCCGGGTATGCATGCCCCACCAAACACGCGGAGGTGCCGTTGGCAAACGCCTCCGGATGGCCGACGCCGCCGCCGGGCTGACGGGTCAGGGGAAACCTTGCGCGCGTGGCACCGTTTGCTTTATCCGTTCGCCTATCCATATTCCCGACGTGACGCCCGGAGCCGCGATCCAGTTCAAAAGGGGCAACGAACGCCTCGTGAAGGTCACGGAGCAGGCGGCGGGCAAACTGCGGCAACTGCTCACCCGGCAAGGTCGGCCCGAAGGCGCGCTGCGGGTGGCGGTCATCGGCGGTGGCTGCTCCGGCCTGCAATACAAAATGGATTTGGTGGACGGTCCGGCGAACCGGGACATCCTGGTCGAATCCAACCAGGTCCGCGTGGTCGTGGACCCAAAAAGCGCGCTGTTCGTGAGCGGCTCCTTGCTGGACTACAGCGACGACCTGCAACGGGGAGGGTTCAAAGTGACCAACCCGAACGCCGTGGCCCATTGTTCCTGCGGCGAGAGCTTTTCGGCATGACGGACCCGTTTGCCGTGCTGGGTTTGCCGGCACGTCCCTGGCTTGACCCGGAAGCCTTGCGGAGTGCTTGGCTGCACCGCAGCGAGGAGTTGCACCGGGCCGGGCGCGCGGAAGAGGAGCTCATGGCCGTCAACCGCGCCCACCAAATCCTGGGGAACCCGGCGACGCGGATTGAACAACTGCTTGCCCGCGGTGGCGAAGAGGCCGGGGCAGCACGCCAGATCACGCCGACGGTCGGGGCGCTCTTCGGCGAGGTCGCCGAGCGTCTGCAGGAGGCAGACCGCCTCTTGACCGAGGTTTCCAGCGGTGCGTCCTCCGCGTCCTCCGCCCTGGTGCGCGCCGTGCGCGTGGCGCAAAGCCAGGATCTTCGCGCGGGCCTCGAGGCCTTGGCGGACCGGCTCGAGGAAGAAAAGACGAGGCGTGAACGTGAACTGCAGAGGCTCGACGGCGAATGGGCGCGCGATCCAGGCGCCGTGCGGTTGCCGTTGGCGCGATTGGCGCTGGATTTGACTTTCCTGCAGCGTTGGCTGGGCCAAGTCCGTGAACGCCTTTTGCGTTTGGACGAAGAGGGCGTCTGATGGCCCGCCGGTGCGTCCTGGCCAAGCCCGCAACCGTTTCCCCCTTAATGGAAGACATCGTCGGCATCGATCTCGGAACGACCAACTCGCTCATTGGCGTGATGGACGCCGGATTTCCCATCCTCATCGCCGACGCGGAAGGCCGACGGTTGACCCCTTCGGTCGTGCACTTCCCTCCGTCTGGAGAACCGGTCGTGGGCTGGGCCGCGGACCGAATGCGGCCCCTCGCCCCGGAACGGACGATTTACTCCGTCAAGCGTTTGATGGGCCGCCGGTCGGGCGAGACTGAGCGCGACGATTTTCCGTTCGCGGTCCGTCAGGCGGGTGGACAAACCGTCTTGGAAGTGAACGGTCGGATCCTGCGCCCGGACGAAGTGTCGGCACTGATCCTGCAGAAGTTGCGCAAGGACGCCCACGCCACGTTGGGCCGCGACGTGGATCGGGCAGTCATCACCGTGCCAGCTTATTTCAACGATCTCCAGCGGCAAGCCACCAAAAAGGCGGGCGAACTGGCCGGGTTCACCGTGGAGCGGATCATCAACGAACCGACGGCGGCCGCGCTCGCTTACGGGCTGGACCGCCTCGGGGAGAAATCGCGCATCGCCGTCTACGACTTCGGCGGGGGCACGTTTGACATCTCGATTCTGGAGCTACAGGACGGCATCTTTCGGGTGCTGGCGACTAACGGCAACACCCGGTTGGGAGGGGACGACATCGACCGGGAGCTGGTGCGGTTGCTGAAGGACCGGTTGATCGGCCGGTATCCGGAAGTCCGCCCGGAAGCGGAGGACCCGATGTTCAACGCGCGCCTGCGGCAAGCGGCGCATGATGCCAAAGTGCGCCTTTCCCTCGAGACGGCCGTGCAGGTCGAGGTACCGTTCGTGTCGAAGGAGACGAGTTTCTCCTACCACTTGACCCGCCAAGAGCTCGAGGCTGTCGCGCGATCGATCGTGCGGCGGACGCGGTCGCATTGCCTCCGCTCGCTGGATGACGCCAAGCTGGACGTGCGGCAACTCGACGAGGTGATCCTGGTGGGCGGCGCGACGCGAATGCCCTTGGTCCGCACCTTCGTGGCGGAACTCTTCCAGCGGCTGCCCAACGTCACCCAGAATCCGGAGGAGGCGGTGGCCGTCGGCGCGACCATCCAAGCGGGGATCCTTTCCGGGCAGGTGCAAAACGTGGTGCTGCTCGACGTGACCCCCCTTTCTTTGGGCATCGAGACTTTTGGCGGGTTGATGAACGTCATCATCCCTCGCAATTCGACCATCCCGTGCAAGGCGGGCGAGATGTTCACCAACGCGGTTGCAAACCAGCGTTCGATGCAGATCAACGTCCTCCAGGGCGAGCGGGAACTGGCCAAAGACAACTGGCAACTCGGTGCGTTGGAGTTGGAGTTCCAACCGGGCCCTAAAGGGGCGGCGCGCGTCGGGGTGCAATTCGAGATCGACGCCAACGGCATCCTGCACGTGTTGGCCCGGGACACGGCCACCGGCCAGCAGAAGGTGGTCGACCTGACGAGTGCGGTGGACGTCTCCGATGAGGCCGTCGAAAAGATGATTGCTGAGTCCCTCGATCATGCCTTCGAGGACATGGCGGAACGGGTCTGGACCGAAACTACCCTGAAGAGCAACGAGCTTTTACCGGCCGTGCGCAGCGCGCTGACCCTGGCCGGCGACGAACTCGACAGCGTGGCGCGGGATCGGATCGTCGATCTGGTGCACGACGTCGAATTGGCTTTGGAACGGCACGACTTACAGCAACTCAAGGCGGCCAACCAACGGCTGGACGACGGCACCCAACAACTGGCGACCCTCCTGATCGAGCGCGCGATGGCTGAAGCCGCGAAGCGCAAGCGGTAGCGGCCGGCGCTGCGCGCATGGCAAATGCCAAATTAGCGGATGTGAGTGCGATGCGCCACGCACCGGAACACCCGGTGGGGCGAAAAGCTTAAGAACGGTCTCTTGTTTCTGGTCCCTCGTCCCTGGGTCTGGTGGGGGCAGGCGGCCCGCCCGCATCCGCGGCCCGCAACGCTTCGCGTAGCGATGCGGGCGGGGCTACGCTGAGCCGGGATCGGCACCTCCAGGACTTGCCACGCTCCGCGTAGCGTTGCGGGCAGGGGA
>CAXUNV010000552.1:0-3083 GCA_964252355.1 uncultured Chthoniobacterales bacterium
CACATGAGATTCACTGACTTAATGATACGGACTCGCTTCCGGATGGGCGGGCCCCGTCGATTACGTCCGGGCGGAACCTTCTCAAGGCTACATCGTCCACCGGAACGCGATCGGGCGGCGCGCGCGAACGCGGTACCTCCTGAGTTTGGACGACGACTCGTTCCCGGTCGAAGGGGATCTTGGGGCGGCCTTGGCCTTCGCCGAGAGTAAGAGCGACGTCCTCTGCCTGGCCTTTCCGGTTTTCAACCCGACGGATGGCGCGTACCAAAGCGCCTCCCGCGGCGAAACGCCTTACCCGGTGCGCGCCTTCATCGGCTGCGCCCACCTGATGCACCTGCCCGCGTTCCTCCGCTTGGGCGGGTATCGGGAAGAGCTGCTTCACCAAGGCGAAGAGATGGATCTGGCTGCCCGGGGTTTGCTGGCGGGCCTACGCTGTTTCCACTTTCCCGGTCTGGTGGTGCACCACACCGCCTCCAACCGGGGACGCGACTGGTCCCGCATGGATTATTTCGGCGCCCGGAATTCGCTGCTCTGGAATGACTGGTACGCTCCTTCGCGGCTGCGGGCATGGCAGCAGGCCAAGACCTTCGCCGGCAGGACGCTCTTACTTTTGCGGCTGCGCCGCCGATCGTTGTGGGATGGTCAATTGGCCGGACTTCGAGATGCCAGAGCGCTGCGGGCCTTGCGTCAGCCATTCCCGACGCGCCTTTATGAGGCTTGGCGCCACCTGCCGCCGCACTAACGCGCTTTGCCCGACCCCCCGCGCGATGCGCGGCCCATCCTCCACCCATGAAGAGACCTCCCGCGAAGGCCGGCCCACGCCGGCGTTCCCGCCCGCCGAAGATGACCGACGGGTCTGAGGCGCGCGGGCAACCCTCCAGGGATGAGGCAGGAAGCAGCGCGGGGGCGGCGCCCTTCTCGGTGGTGATCCCGACCCGGGATCGCTGGGCCACCCTGCAGGAGGTGCTCCGCTCGGTTCAGCGGCAGACCGTCCCTTGCGAGATCATCGTGGCCGACGACGGTTCCCGCGACGAGACGGCCCAGGCCTTGCCCCGGGAGTTTCCCGAAGTGACCTACCTGCGTCGCAGCGTCAGCGCCGGGCCGACCGCCTGCCGGAACGAGGGTGCCCGGAGGGCCCACGGCCGCTACTTGGTCACGTTGGACGATGATTGCGTGCTGGCCGACGAGCGCGCTTTGGAAAAGGCCGCGGCCCTCTTTTCGTCTCCCAGGATCGCCGCCGTGACTTTGCCGTTCGTCAACGTGCGCGAGGATGCTGTCGTCCGCACGGCAGCTCCCGCAACGGGCGAGGTGCACGTCACCTTGGCTTTCTACGGCGGGATGGTGATGTTCCGCCGAGATCTCTTCTTCGCGGCCGGACAGTACCGCGAACTGCTGTTCATGCACGGGGAGGAGTTCGACCTCGGCGTGCGGCTCCTGAACCTCGGGTATTACGTCCGCGCCGGCGAAGGCCCGCTCATCCACCACCTGAAATCTCCCGTGCGCGACGGTCGCAAGCTTTGGCAACTCGGCGCGCGCAACGCCGTGCTGTACGTTTTGTTGAACGTGCCGGCGCCTTGCGTGCCCCTGCACTTGGCGGGCACGCTCGTGTTCAATTTACTCTACGCGTGGCCGCGTGGCGCGGTGCCGGAGGTGCTGCACGGCTTCGCGGCGGCGGGCCGCGAGATTCGGGCCGTGCTGCGGGGACGCCGGCCGCTCTCGTGGGGCGCTTACCTGCTTTCCCGGCGCTTAAGCCGCTGCGGGACCGTGCCGTTGCACGCCTTGCGCGCTGCTTCCTCCCATGGTTAACCTCGCCTTTTCCGCGACCAACCCTTGCCACCTCTACCCGATGGCGCAGGCCGTGGCAGAGGCGGGCGCGTCCGCCACGTTTTACAGCGGTTATCCTGCTTGGAGGCTGCCGCGCCCGCACCCGACCCAGTTGCGGACCCACAGCCTGCGAACCCTGGTCACCTACGGCGCGCTCCGGATCCCCGAACGTTGGCGGCCGCGCAGCCGCGATCTGTTCGTCTGGCAAGACCGCGGGTTCGACCGCTGGGTCGGCCGGATCTTGGGCCGGCACGATTTTGTGCACGCGCTGCCCGGGCAAGCGCTCGAGACGTTCCGACGGGCGAAACAAATCGGGGTGCGTACCGTGCTCAACCACGCCACCGGCCCATCTCGGCATTGGGTGCGGGTGATGGCGGAAGAGTACCGTCGGGCTGGTCTCGTGCTTGAGCGGGCCACCGTGTACGACGAGGGGTTTTGGCGACGCGAGGCGGAGGAGTACGCGTTGACGGACTTTCATTGCGCGGCCTCGACGGTCGTTGCGGCGCAATTGGTGGAGGGAGGGGCCTCATCCGAGCGGATCTGGGTGGTGCCTTACGGGGCCGAACCGAACCTCTTTCATCCCGGACCGCGCCCGCCGAAGCCTGGGTTCCGGATCGTGTTTGCCGGTCAAGCGAGCCTGCGCAAGGATCTGGCCACGCTCCTGCGCGCGCTCGAGAAGGTCGGGCAACCCGCCTGGGAATGCCATCTTTATGGACACGTCAGTGACGAGGCCAAACCTACCCTGGCCGCTTACGCCGGCGCTACCCCGTTGCACGCTCACGGCCCGGTGGGCCGGCCAGAGCTGGCCGAAGCGCTGCGCGAGGCTTCCGTTTTGGTGCTGCCCTCCCTGGAGGAAGGATTTGGCTTGGTGGTCGTCCAGGCGCTTGCCTGCGGAACCCCGTGTCTGGTCAGCGAAGCCGTCGGCGCGAAAGATTTGCTGAAAACGCCCGACGATGGTTCTGTCTTCCCCGTCAAAGACGTGGAAGCCCTGGCCGCACAACTTCAAAACTGGTCGGAACGGACGGTGCGGGTCACCGGCGATTTCTCTTGGCGTGTCCCGGCGCGTATCCTGGGAGAATTGTCGCAAAGGGCGCTGGTTGGCGACCAGACAAAATCATGATCGACGGAAAAAAACTTCTTTCCCGGCCAAACGGGACGGCCACAGGTCTGTGGTTGGTCGGCCTGATTTTGACCGGCCTGCTGGTCTCCGGCAGCACCCCCACGGCGGTCGCTTCCCACGCGGCGCTCGGGGTGGTGGG
>CAXUNV010000552.1:3093-3363 GCA_964252355.1 uncultured Chthoniobacterales bacterium
CGTCGGCTACGAGGTCTCGCGGAATTGGAAGGCGTTGCTCCGGCCCGACATCGTCGCTCTGCTCGCGCTGTTCGGCCTCACCTTCTTCGAATTTCTCCTGCCCCAACCCGCGGTCGACACGATGGTGAGCGCCGATTCGCTTAAGTACGCCTGCCGCTTGGCCCTGATCGCCTTCGGCGCCATGGTGGTCGGCCGGCATCTGGCGCCGCGCGCCCCGCGGTTTTTGGAGGAACTCGTGCAACGCCCCACGCCGCAGCGTGTGCTCTTGAC
>CAXUNV010000553.1:0-223 GCA_964252355.1 uncultured Chthoniobacterales bacterium
GGAATCTCACCCGCGATCCGGAAGTCCGATACACGACGAAAGGGACGGCGGTGACGGACATCAGCATGGCCATCAATCGGGTGATTGGCGGCGGTGAGGAAGGGGAAAAACGGGAGGAAGTCACCTACGTCGACGTGACCCTCTGGGGTCGTCAGGCCGAGATCGCGGAACAGTACCTCACCAAGGGGCGCGGCGTCTTCATCGAGGGACGCCTCCAGCTCGA
>CAXUNV010000553.1:240-3361 GCA_964252355.1 uncultured Chthoniobacterales bacterium
GGGCTGACGCGGCGATCGGGCGGGCTGTGGCGATGCTGAAGCGCCCGGCGCATCGGCAGCACCCGCCGCTGGCGGCGGCGCACCGCGCCGGAGCGCCCCGGCCCCGCGGCCTCAGCCTTCGCGCGATCCGGACCTCGATGCCGAGCCGGACGACATCCCATTCTGAAGCCCGTTGCTGGTCCCTGGTTGAGGTTCGGGCGTCGCCTCGCGGGTCCCGAATCTTGGCAACCCTGTGGCAATGGCTCACACCGGGCGGTAATGCCCGCGCACCCAGACGTAGCGGTAGCCGTTGTACCGCCAGTGACCGGGCACCCAGACCGCGCGACGGAACGGCGGCGCCGGACGGTACTCCACCAACGGCGGCGGTGGTGGCGGGTACGAACGCTCGACGATGACCGGCGCCGGCCGTCGGTCTCGGTAAACCACGGTTTCGGTGCACCCGGTGCAGGCAAAGGCCAGGGCGCCCCAGGCGACGGGCAGAAGCGGAGAGATGAAAGGGAGTTTCATGGGTAAGCAAGCCGGTGCTGTCATGAAACGAAACCCGGCCGGGAAATGGACGTTGCGCCGGAAAGACGCTTGGCAAACTTTTTCAAGCTCATCGTAACCAACTTCCGTCGCAGACGTCTTTTGGGCCGCACCGTTTCGGTTTCCTTTCCCTTCGCGGTCGGCGCCAAGCTGGGAAAAGGCTGACGCGCCTGGATGGATCTGTTAAACACGAGGGATGCACACCCTCGGCACCGGCCGCATCGTTTACCCCCCAGACGTTGATCGGATTTCGTTCGATTGGGGCAAAATTCACGTCCTGAGCGAACCCGCGGTGACCGGCGCCGAACGGTTCAGCTTTGCGGTCGTCGAACTTCTTCCCGGCAAAGGTCACGACCGGCACAATCACCCCGGATCGGAAGAGATCATTTACGTGATCTCCGGCCAAGGCGAACAGACCGTCGACGACCAACCAGCCGTGAAAGTGAGCCCAGGTGCCAGCATTTACGTCCCGGCCGACGTCTACCATTCGACGCTCAACACCGGCACGGAACCCCTCCGTCTGGCGGTGGTCTATTCGCCGGCCGGACCCGAGCGGCTCCTGCGTGAAATCCCCGGCTGCGTCGTCGAACCGGCGGTGGCGGACTTAGAGTAGCGCGGCCTTTCTTGGAACCGTGGCGGGGCTAAGGTGGGTGCCCAGGACGGAAAGCGCCTCCCGGTCGCCCGTCAGGCGCGCAGTCGTTCCAAAGTCGAGCGCGCCCAGTGGTAACCACTCCGAAAGCCCGAGCGGAGTTGTGGGTACTGCGAACCGACCCGTTTCTCGAAGCCGCGCGCGACTCCCTTGGCCTTTAGAACCCAAACGCGCTGGCGCAGCGCTTTTGTCCACGGCTCGTCGACGTCCCGGCGTTTGCACTCATCCAAGACCGCTTCCAAGTAACTCAGGAGGCCTCGGGTGTGCCCGAGCAGCCGGGAGATCCGGGCTTCGCTCGGAGGGGGTCCGAGTGCCGCCGGCACGGGGGCTCCGACCGCCAGAAATCCGAGCTTGGTCCGCACGCACTTCTCGCACTCCCCGCAGTTCCGGCCGCTGCCCAGTCTTTCGAAGCAGACGCGGAGGTTACGCACGATGGGTTCGACCGGGGCAATGGCGGCGATTTTCGCAAGCCTTGGGTAGGTTCCGCCGTCGTAACTGATCGCGAAAGCGTTTGCGGAGAGCAACGGCGTCAACGTCGGCTCCGAGCCCCAGGGGATTTGGAATTCCGCGTAGTGACCACCGGAAGAAACCAAGCCCGTGCCCGCCTCACCTTCCCAATTGCGCAAGACGGCCGCCAAGCCCGCCCCAAATTCCATTTCCCAGTCGGCGACGGCCGTCGTTCGCCAAGCCGTGCGCACCGTGGTCATCGGGACGTCAAACGCTTGCAAGGTTTCCCGGGCGGTGCGTTTGGCCTGCTCGAAAGCCGCGTCCGCACCGATCGGGATGTCCATCCCTTGCACCAAGATGCCGGTGGCCAAACGGCGGGTCCGGTAACCCGCCCGGTTTTGGGTGTGCTGCCAGAGCGTGAACGACGAGTCCACCCCGCCGGAGTAGGTCAGGACCGCCGTATCCCGAACGTCCGCCGTGGGCAGACGATCTTCGGCCACCTCGGCGGCGGTTAGCCGGATCGGCCGGTACAAATCCGGGCGGAGGAGATGCCAAGCCGCGCCGAATTCCTCAAGGTTTTCCAACAGCGAGCGCGTGACGGCACCGTCGACGTGCAGGTCGGAACCTTCGTGCATGGCGCGATAAAGCAGCGCCGTGGGCACGAGGTCCGCACCGCGCAACGGCCCGGGGAGGACGTCGCCCTCGATGAGGTAAGCAACGGCTTTAAGCGACCGGGCGGCACCCTCGTCGTGCTGCCAGAGGACGGTGCGCTCGACGGACCCTTCGCCGCGTGACTCCCTGACTTCTGCAACGATTCTCCGGGTCATCCTACGCTCTTCAACGGAGCCCGGAGTCGTCAGTTGACCGCAAAACGCGGCGGCACGCCTCTACCGGCGCGCGGTGTCCCGACCGGCTTGCGGCCACATCTGGGCAACGATCGGTTTGCCCCACAACCCGAGCCGGGTTAGGCGCGGGATGGTTTCACCCTGCACATAAGCGTCGTTCGGGTGAAAGCGGACGTAATCTTGGTGGTACGCTTCGGCGGGCCAGAACTTGTCGAGCGCCTTGACCTCCGTCGCGACCGGTTTGGCGTACTTTTTCTGAATCTCCGCCTTGGACGCCAACGCCGCTCCCTTCTGAGCGTCGTCGTGGTAGAGGATCAGGCTACGGTACTCCGGCCCAAAATCGGGGTAGACGCCCCGACCTTCGGTCGGGTCAAACGAACGCCAGAACACGTCAAACAGCTGGTCCAAGCTGACCTTGGCCGGGTCAAACTCCACGAGCACGGATTCGGCGTGACCCGTTTGGCCGGTGCCAACCTGTTCGTAGGTCGGGTTTGCCGTCGTGCCACCGGCGTATCCCGACGTCACCTTCACGACGCCTGGCACCCGTTCGTAAGCGGCCTGCATGCACCAGAAGCAGCCGGCGGCGACCACGATGGTGTCGGTCTTCGGCGCGGCGGCCTCGTCGGCAGCGACCGCGGACGGTGCCATCCCTGCC
>CAXUNV010000554.1:0-1970 GCA_964252355.1 uncultured Chthoniobacterales bacterium
CCACCGCCGGTTTGCGCTCGTTTTCAGGCCTGATTGTGCTATGGTGGTTCCCTCTATGGCTATCCAGAAGAAAAACGCATTTTCTCGCCGCTTGCCTGACCTCGTCACCGAGGAACTCGTTTCGGTGCTTTCCCAAAAAAAGTCCTTCGAGTTTAAGCAGCTCTTCGAGATCGTGCACGAAAACCTGCGGCAGCGGAACGCCGCAAGCGGCGGCGAGGAGATGCTCCGTTTGCGCGCGTATG
The DNA here is from genome assembly GCA_964252355.1 of uncultured Chthoniobacterales bacterium. Classification (GTDB taxonomy): domain Bacteria; phylum Verrucomicrobiota; class Verrucomicrobiia; order Chthoniobacterales; family JAFAMB01; genus CAXUNV01. The sequence continues at coordinate 243 of CAXUNV010000554.1, forward strand.
AAAAGCTGCAGAATCTGGTAGCCAGGGGGGCCGTCAAAAAAACCGGCAAATCTTACAAGGGTGACACTGCTGCCCTCGCTGCGATGGCGGCGGCGAACGCGGCCCAGACCGCGGCGGCTGCGCCCGCCGCACCGGCGGCCTAAGCCTTCCCATGGTCCAGGACTACCTCCCGGTTCTGCTGCAGGTGCTGGTGGCGTTGGGTTTTGCCGGCGCCGCCCTCCTGTTCAGCGTGATCGTCGGTCGCGTCGGAAAACGCAACCCGGTCAAAGATTCGGCTTACGAATGCGGCATGCTTCCCCTGGGCGAAGCGCAGCCACGTTTCTCGGTGAAGTTCTATCTCGTGGCGATGTTGTTCATCCTTTTCGACATCGAGATCGTCTTCATGTACCCCTGGGCCGTGGTCTACCGCGATTACATCGCACGCTACAATGCCCTGCCGATCCTCGGTAGCATGGTCGGCTTCATCACCATCCTGATGGTCGGCTTCGTTTACGCCGTCAAAAAAGGCGCCCTCGATTGGAAGCGTTAACGCCTCGGCGGGGAAGCGTGCCACCACCGCGGTGTCGGTGGACGGCGGCACGCCCCGCGTAGGCGCGTTCATCTATGGTTCGGCGGGGGGTAAAAAACCCCCCCCCCCCGACCTTGAGGCGAGTCAGTTTTCTGCCTTTTTCCAACGAACGGGGCCGCGATGCCCATCGCAAAAAAAGTTTGGTACGAAGGGCGTGTGCAAGGCGTTGGCTTCCGTTTTTCCGTGAAGGAACTGGCGACCGGATACGACGTGACGGGCAGCGTCCGTAACCTCATTGATGGACGTGTGGAATTGGAAGCGCAAGGCGACGCCGAGGAGGTTGACGCCTTTTTGGCGGCCGTGCTCGACAGCCACCTGCGTGCGTACGTGACCCGCTGGACGACGGGGCCGGCCGCCGTGGTGCCGGGTCGGAAAGGGTTTAGGATGGCTTGATCTGGGGAGCGGTCGGCAATCCACCCCGTGGGGGCGGCCGTCTGGTCCCGTCTTGTCTCCCGAGCCGTGCCTAAGGACGGTCACGACCCGTTTGCCCCGCGAAGCCTAAGGAAGCAACCCAAGCCGCCCGATGAAACCGATCCGACCCGTCTTCGCCGCCGTCCTTCTGTTTAGCCTGATCCCTCCGGCTCCTGCGGCTGATGGGGACAAGCAACCAGCCCTTTCGGGCCCTGAGCAGGATTACCTCCGGCGGGTGATCCGCGAAAACGTCGGGGAGATGAGCATTGGCCTTTTGGCCATCGAGAAGGGAACCAACGACTCGGTCAAAAACCACGGCCGCGACCTGGTCGACACCCACGTCAAAACGTTGAAGGAATTGATGGAGATGGCCAGCCGACACGACGCCTTCCTGCCGCTGGAGGCGGACCGGTCGGCTTACGACAAGCTCCAAGCCCTCGGCGGCGCGGATTTCGACCGCGCCTACGCCGCGGAAGCACAACGCCTCAACCAAGAAGCCATCGATGGGCTTAACGGCGTGATGGGCAAATTCACCACCGGCGACGTGAAGGATTTCGCCAAACGCGACTTGGACGACGACCGCGAGCACCTCAAGAGCGCTCAAGACCTCGCGGCCAAACTCGGGCGTTGACCCGTACGGTCGTCAGCTTTGCAGCCGGCCTTCGTCCGCGCGGGCCCCCCCCCCCCCCCGGGCGGCCCCCCGCCCGCGGGGGGGGGGATGTTGCCCCCATACCCCATTTCGGCGTTGG
>CAXUNV010000554.1:1980-3360 GCA_964252355.1 uncultured Chthoniobacterales bacterium
GTGGCTTCTGGATCCCCGATTCCCGATTTCCGGCTTGGGGCTTCTGCCGTCTGGATTCTTTCCGCTCGCTTCCCCATATTGAGGTCGCATGCGTTTTGCCATCTTCGGCGACATCCATTCCAACCTGGAAGCGTTGGAGGTCGTGCTGGACGACGCCGAAAAGCAAGGTTGCCGGGCTTACCTCTGCCTTGGCGACATCGTGGGATACAACGCCAACCCGGCGGAATGCTTGGCGCGGGTGCGCGGCCTGGGCTGCGCGGCCATCGTCAAAGGCAACCACGACGAGTACGCGTCCTCGGGAACTTCCCTCGACAGCTTCAACCCCCTGGCGCAAGCCGCCATCCGCTGGAGCCGCGCGCAACTTGACGCCCACGCCAAGGCGTACCTTCACCAGCTCCCCTTGGTGGCGCAGCACGACGCCGTGACGCTGGTGCACGCCACCTTGGACGATCCTGGGGATTGGGGCTACGTGCTCAACCAACTCGACGCGGCCGCCAGTTTCTCTCAGCAACGTAGCGCGCTCTGCTTTTTTGGTCATACCCACGTGCCGCGCCTTTATGTGCAGGAGGGCGGCGTCGTCGCCGGGTACGCCTACCAAGAGGTGCAACTCGAACCCGACCGGCGTTACTTCGTCAACGTCGGCAGCGTCGGTCAACCGCGCGACGGCGACCCGCGGGCTGCGTACGTGGTCTACGACGAGGGCGCGCGCACGATCCGCCTGCGGCGGGTCGCTTACCCGCTCGAACGGACCCAACAAAAAATCCTGAAGGCCGGGCTGCCGCCCAAACTTGCGGAACGTTTGGCGTTCGGGCGATGACGCCGGGCGAAATCCTCATCCTCAAGCCGAGCTCGTTGGGTGACGTCGTGCAGACGCTGCCTGCGGTGCGCTGCCTCAAGCAGACCTTTCCGGAGGCGAAACTCCGGTGGCTGGTCAACGCCGAATGGTCGCCGCTGCTGGCCGGAAACCCGGATTTGACGGAGGTCCTCCCGTTTCCAAGAAAGCAGTTCCGGGGAGCGGCTGGCACGGTGCGCGGCGCTTGGTGGGCGCGGGACCACCTGCCTCGGCTGCGGCCGGACTTGGCGCGCGACTTTCAAGGACTCTTGCGCAGCGCGCTGCTTGGCCGCGCCGCCCGGCCGCGCCGCTTCCTCGGACTGGCGGACGCCCGGGAGGGCGCCCGCCTGTTTTACGACCGGCGGGTGCCGACGGATCCTGGGCAACATTCGGTGGAGCGTTACCTGCGCTTGGCGTCGTTCGCCGGCGCCGACGTGAGCGGTGAGCCGGTCTGGCTCCTGCCGGAGGGGCAGCCGCCGTCGGGTTGGGCCCCCGCGGGCGGGTTACTCGGACAGCACCCCGACCCCCCCCGGCCCCGCCAATACCGG
>CAXUNV010000555.1:0-3355 GCA_964252355.1 uncultured Chthoniobacterales bacterium
GCCCCAGCCCGCGCCGGCCCTCGGGTAAAGGCGGGTGCTTTGTCGGGCGGCCTCGACGCAACGGTCCCAGCGCTGCAGTTCTGCCCAGCACCAAGTGAGCTCAAGCCAAACGTCCCCATTTTCCGGCTGGGCTTGGGCGACCCGGCTGAACCAATGCGCCGCACCTTCCCAGTCGCGCGACATCCGGCAGGCAAGCCCGGCAACGTACGCCGCCAGCGGGCGGTGCGCCCCAGGTATGCCCGCGAGGGCGGCGGCCTTTCCGGCCAGTTCGCGGATCTTGAGCTCGGTCCGGCCCACCTCGGTTCCATCCCCGCGCTCGCTGGCCAGGTCGGCGGCCTGCTCGAGGTCCCAGAGGTAATTACCCATCTCGCGGAGTTTCTCGTCGAGGTCTTGGGGCGTGAGTCGGGTGTGCGTGGTCATGGCTTGGAAACCGGCGAAAGCCCTTTCCGGAACAGGAATGGACGCACCCGGACGCAACGCGCAAGATCCTGGGCCCAGAATAACGGCTTTTGGCGGGCTGGAGAAGCGTGCGGGTGCGGTGTACGGTCCCGCTCCACACCCCTATGCAGCGCGACCTCGAGAGGGTTCTTTTTCAAGAGTCGGACATCGCCGGCCGCCTTGACGTCCTGGCGGCAGACATCACGACGGCCTACCAAGGTCTCGACCTCACCGTAGTGGCGATCCTCAACGGCAGCCTCATCTTCATGGCTGACCTTTTGCGAAGGATCCCGCTCGCCTTGCAACTCGACTGCCTGCGGGTGCGCAGCTACTACGGCGGGCTCACCACGACCGGCACGGTGAGTTTCGACTTGGCGACGCTGCCCGACTTCCATGACCGGCACGTCCTCCTGCTCGACGACATCTTGGACACGGGCAACACCTTGGCGGCGATCGTGGCGGCCTTGCAGGGACAGAAGAGGGCGAAGAGCGTGCGTTGCTGCGTGCTGTTGCGTAAACGGAAGGTTCGCCAGAAAGCCGTGGAAGCTGATTACGTCGGCTTCGACATCGAGGACGAATTCGTCGTTGGTTACGGGCTGGATTACCAGGAGCGCTACCGCAACCTGCCGTTCATCGGCGTGCTGCGCACCTCGCCATGACCGTGCGCGTGCAATACTTTTCCCGGCTGCGCGACTTCCGTGGTCCGGCCGAGGTGAGCTTGGACAACGGGGCGACGTTGCAGGACCTCCTGGAAAACCTTTTTGGGCAGGTCCCAGGGTTGCGGGGGTGGGACCGTCACCTTCTGCTGGCCGTCGGCGAGGAGTACGCGCCGCGCGGCACTCCCCTGTCGCAAGGCGACGTGGTTTCGTTGATGCCGCCGGTGCAAGGGGGCTAGCGCGAGGGATGGCCGGACTAAAGCGGTCACGGCGCATGCGCCTACGCAAACACCTGCGCCGGTCGCCCTCCCCCTTAACCGCGTGGGATCACGGTCGGAGCTGACCCGGAAAGGCCGGTGCGGATCGATCCCACATTGTGCTTGAGTCTCCATTTGCGCAAGGACTAGCCTTTTTGTCATTCCACCCGGAGAAACCCATGCCAGACGACGCGCACTATGCGGAGGACATCGCGAAGTACACCAAAGACGTGGACCGTAAAGCGGTCGCCGGCATCGTCCGACACTGCGGCATCGCGCTCCACAACCGGGACTCTGCCCTCGTCTCGGCCAACGACGAAGCGGAGTTGGCGAGAGTACGCGACAACTTCCTGAAAAAGACCCTTGGTTTAAGCGGCGACGCGGCGTTGGATGCCGCGGTGAAGTCGGTGACTGACCGGATGAAAGGTGATCACCACAAATCGCGCGTCACCGTCTACTACCTATTGGCCGAGCATTTCGGAAAACTGGACGCGTTCGGCGGTGCTCCACAGACCTAGGTAGGCACTGCGGAACCGGTCTTCCTGCCGAGGGAGGTTGCCAGACGGTCGACCTGCCCCGACCCTCGCCGGGCGTCGTCGTGCCGGCCCGTCACCCGCCGTGATCGGAAAGGTTTACGAACGCCTGCAACTGGTGCGGCCCGAATACCTCAACCAATGGGGCGGCTTGTTCGGCGGCTACATGATGATGTGGGCGGACGAAATGGCGTTCATCGCCGCGTCGCTCGAATTTCCGGACACCTCCTTTGTGACCAAGAAATTCGGCGAGTTCGACTTTTTGCACCCGCTGCGGCAAGGCGACATCATGCGCATCCTGAGCCAAGTGGAACGCCGTGGGCGCACCTCCTGCACCGTTCAGGTCTGGTGCGTGGACATCGTGCGAGACCGCCAAGTGTTCCGCACGAACGCCGTGCTGGTGAACGTGCGCGGCGGGGTGAAGACGCCGATCCCGGGGAAATCGTAACCATGGTAGCAGGGGCGCCAATCGTATCAATGAAGGCGGTCGTTGTGCTAAAGCAGCGCCGCGGTGCGAGAAGGCGTCGACCAAATGGTACCCGTTGGTACAATCAATGCCATTGCTGCAATTTGCCCTTTAGTCTCGGAAGTTTTTGAAGCTCAGCCCTACCCCGAAATCTTTGCCTTTGAGGAATCCGATCACGGCTTGGAGGTCGTCGCGCTTTTTGCCCGTGACGCGGATCTGACCCTCTTGTTGGGTGCTCTGCACTTTGGCGTCCAAGCCTTTGATCGATTTGGTGATCTCTTTGGCTTTGTCTCCTTCCAAACCCTGCTTGAGGTGCAGTTCCTGGCGCGCGTGACCCAACGGTGAAATCGCCGGCTCTTTGCGCTCAACGTTCCGCAGGTCCACGTTGCGTTTGGCGAGTTTGGCGATCACGATCTCCGACAAGGACCGGAGGCGGCTGGCATCTTCGGCCTTCAACTCGATGACGGTGGGCGACGTCAGTTCGATGGTGGCGCGGCTGTTTTTGAAATCAAACCGCGTCGACAATTCCTTGCGCGCTTGGTTCAAAGCGTTGTCGACTTCCTGTTTGTCCACCTCGGAAACGACGTCAAACGATGGCATGAGAAGCTAGTTAAGCGGCGCGTCGGGCGCACGCAACAGGCGGTCGTGCAAAAACCGGGCGAGCGCGCGCGGGTCCGGCCTCGGGGAAAGGACGGCGCGCGGCGCGGCGGTCGTTGGGGCGGCGCGCAAGTCGCGTACCGGCCGGAAATGGCCGGCCTGCCAGACCCAGGCGCCCGGCCGGAACGGCCCCACCTTCCGGGGATCGCTCCAGAAATGAAGGGCGAGCAGCCGGTCGCTGAGCGCGGCGGCCAGGTGCATCGGCCCGCTGTCGACGCTGACGGTGCAAGTGGCGTGGCGCAACAGGTAGGTGAGCTCGGCCAAGGTGGTTTGGTTGACCAGCGAAATGGCGTTGCGCGGCAATGCGGGCGGCGCCGCGGCGACCCCGGCGACCACCACCGGCCAAGG
>CAXUNV010000556.1:0-2993 GCA_964252355.1 uncultured Chthoniobacterales bacterium
GCCCCCGGGGGGTGCGGAAAACCACTCGGGTGGGCCCGCGGGGGGGGGTGTCCGCGCGGCGGCGCGAAGAACACCGGGCCGCCCGGCGGCGTGCGGAGGTCAGGGGTCGACGGGGGTTGATCCATGGGGTGAAACAGCCTTGCCCTTTTAACGACGCTATCGGCGCAACGGGCCGAGGGTTGAACAGAAGGTCACCAAGGACGCGAAAGAATCTTGAACAGAAGGGAACGAAGGTAACGAAGGGGAAGGGAAAGGGAGGTTTCTGGTCCCTGGCTTGGGTCGCCCAGGGAGCGGCCGCTCCGCGGATGGCAAATGACCAAGGCCAAAGGGAGGCTCCCTGCCTTCCCACCCCTTTAAGGAGCTGCGCCCGGCGGCGTCATCTGTGGCCCTTCCTCCACCTGCCGTGGTCGCCGTGGCGCCGTGTCCCCTCAACCCTCCCCTCTTACCTTCGTTGTCTTCGTTGCCTTCTCTGCAACGGCTCTGGCGGGCGGGGACGCCCGCGCTCCCCTTTTGTCATTTTCCATTTGTCAGGCGCGGAGCGGGGAGGACGTTGGTCCGGTTGTCCCATGGCCGTGTGCATTCCAGAGACGTTGCCCCCGAACGCCACGGCCGGTGAACGCCGGGTTTTTGAGGGGTTACGGGACCGGTTCGGTCCGGACGTGCTGATTTATTACGAGCCCACGATCGACCGGCGGCGGCCCGACTTCATCGTCATCGACCCGCGCCGCGGCGTGCTGGTGATCGAGGTGAAAGGGTGGTGGGTGAAGAATCTGCTCAGCGGGAACCGGCAACGGTTGGTGGTCCTCGGCGCAAACGGTGAGCCGCGGGAGCAGCTTCACCCACTGGAACAGGCGCGCCTTTACAAACACCGGCTGAAGGAGGCGTGCGAAAACGATCTGCTGCACCTCTTGTTGGTCCACCGGGAGGGACCGCGGCGGGGTCAGTTCATTTTCCCGTTTACCCATGTGGCGGTCCTGGCGGCCGTCGACCGACTGCAGTTGGCTGCGAAGGGTCCGTTTTGGAACGAGGTCTTTCCACCGGGCGAGGTTTGGGCCCGGGACGAGTTTGCGCAGCTCTGCGCGGCCTCGGACGACGCCGGGTTGGACCGCCTCTTCGATCGTCGTTGGGACTTCCCGCCGCTGACGGCCGAACAGGTGAACGTCCTGCGGACTTTGATCCACCCCGAGATCCGGATCTCGCGCCGGGCGGTCGCGCCCCGGCGTCCCGTCCGTCCGGCCATCGCACAAACCATGACGGTCACCGAGGCTCCGCCATGGTACCGCACCGGGGTGATGCCCCGCCTGGAGCTGAAGGTGCTCGACTTGGAGCAGGAGGTGGCCGCCCGCAAGGTCGGGACGGGGCACCGGTTGATCTTCGGCGTGGCGGGTTCGGGCAAGACGGTGATGTTGATTTCCCGGGCCCGGCTGCTGGCGAGCGTCGGAGGGAAACGGGTGTTGGTCTTGTGTTACAACGTGCCCTTGGCCGCCACCTTGCTGGCGGCGTTGCGGGATGAAGGCGACGCCGTGGTGGTCCGGCACGTCGACGCGGCGGCACGAGAGCATGGTAAGGTCATCCGCCAAGCGGAAACGAACGAGGCGTTCGGGGCGCGGTGGCTGGCCGCTTTGACCGCGCCCGGCGCGGCATTTGCCCGGTATGACGCGGTGCTGATCGATGAAGCCCAGGATTTTCCGGCGGTCTGGTTCGCCTGCGCCCGCGCCCTTTTAGCGGACCCGGCCGAGGGCGACCTCTTGATCGTGGGCGACGGCAACCAAGGGATCTATGGCCGGAAAGGGGGTGTGACCTGGAGCAGCCTGGGGATCAACGCCCGGGGCCGGACCACTTACTTCCGAAAGAGTTACCGTTCCTCGAAGGAGATCATCGAATTCGCCGCGCCTTTCGCCCGGACGGAAGGGACCGAAGACGACGGGGTGAGCCCGATCGCGATCGACCCGGCGCAAGCTACGCGTGCGACGAGCGTGAAACCGGTGGTGGTCCGTTCGGCGGATCGGGCCGAGGAGGTGGCCAAGGCGCGCGAGTTAATCCTGACGTTGGTGAACCAGGGACGGTTCGGCGGTCACCGCCTCCACCGGCCGTTGGACCCGAGCGAGGTAGCCGTGATCTATCCCGCGGTGCCGAGGGGTGGTGAAGGGTGTTTGCCCACGTTGCGGCGGGACCTGGAGGAAGCGGGTGTCCCGAGCGTCTGGATCCGGGCGGCGGAACGGGAGACGAAGACGGCGGACACGCGGCAATGCGTTGGTGAACCCGGCGTGAAACTGCTCAGCGTTTTTCACGCGAAAGGGTTGCAGTTCCGGGCGGTGATTTTCCTGTGGGCGGATCTCCTCCCCCAGCCCGGTTGGTTGCGCAAGACGCGCGAGGAACAGGAGGCGCTCTTTTACGTGGCGCTCACGCGGGCCGAGGATTTCTTGGCGGTGCTGCACTCCGGTCCGTCGGAGTTCGTGGAGCGGTTGGGGAAGGCGGGATGCTGAAGGCCAAATGACAAAGGCCAAATGGCAAAGTAGCGCCGGTACGGGGAGGGCCGGTGCTCCGTCACCGCCGACTAGGGGAGCATGGGCGTCCCGCCCGTCGCAAATCCGGAAGGCAGGAAAGGTGCGCACACGGCGGGAAGCGGAAGGGCTCACGCCACGGCGCGACGGCGTAAAAACGGAAGGCAATGGGAGGGCCGGAAACTCGGACCAAGGGCTCAAGTCACCGCCCTTCATCCCGAGGCGGTGGCTTCGTAAGTTCCGGTCCTTTACGAGCGGCCAGGGGGGCGGGCGCAAGAGGTAAGGCGGTCACCCAGGCGGGCAGGATGACCGAAGCGACGGGTGGGCTACCCACGTCGAAGCGGACGCCTCGGCGCAAATGCCACCGGGCCGGACGCGGGTTCTGTAACTCTTCCCAAGGCAGAAGGACAGGGCGGCACACCGGATTCAAAAAGACGGCGAGCTTGACGCCTTTCGGTCCGGTTTGGATGCACAAGCATTAGAGAAAGA
>CAXUNV010000556.1:3003-3347 GCA_964252355.1 uncultured Chthoniobacterales bacterium
GGTTGATGTAGTCGAATTTGGAAGGGAACCGCGCCCGCAGGACGCCCCAGGTGCGGCCAAGTCTGTAGACCCAATAGACGGGCCAGAGAAGGCACATCAAAAACCACACCGCAAAGAGACAATCGAACAACCAGTGGAAAGCCGGATGACCTTGCATCCTGACAAAGAAAGTAGCACGGCGTGCGAGGAGGTACAAAGCCGCCAAACGGAGAGAAAGGGCGACGGGCCATGGCCGTGGGGCTTGGGGCATGAGGCATGAGCCGTTGGGCGATGGGCAACGGCCTTGGCACCATGGCCTGAAGGCCGATGGCTGAATGGCCTGAAGGCCGATGGCTTTGGGGACC
>CAXUNV010000557.1:0-3339 GCA_964252355.1 uncultured Chthoniobacterales bacterium
AACGGGGTGCTGGGCGACGCGCTGCGCCAGGGCGGCGGCAGTTGTCCCTTCGGGGTAAAGCATCTGTCCCGTGGCTTCGGGCAGGTACAAGGCGAACGCGACCAAGTATCCAAACGAGTCGAAAAAGGCGTGGTGGTAGCCCACGTGAGTCCGCAAATGGGCGAGGATCGCGGCAAAGTTGCTCTTGGGGCCTTCCGACCAATCGATCAACAGGGGCCCAAGAAAGACGAGCATGGTCGCAGCCGACGTGACGTGCGCCCCGGGAAAACGGCGCCAAGGCGCTTCGTCCGCGACGCTCGCCGCGGCCCGCGGCGGGATGGCGGCCTGAGCGCGGCGAGCGGCCAGCCAAAGCCCGGCGTACGCCAACCCGGTGACCGGCACCACAAAAAGCGGCTGCGCGACGTGGCTATGCGCGAGGAAACAGGCGGACAAAGCTAGGAGCGGCAAAAACTTGCCCCCACCCGCTCCGACTGCCGCCGCGGCCATCACGAAACAGAAAAACGGCGGCACCATGACGTGCGGCGGCCAGGTGTCCAAAAACGATGCCGGCCCAAGTTGCGCCAAGTGAACAAGGCACAACAGGGCAGCTACGGGCACGAAAAGACGCCCTCGGACCCACGTCCCCACCGTCATCAAGCCCGCGACGAAGAACGCCACCATCAGCGTGAGGCAGGCGACGACTTGGCCGTTGTAAGGTGCGGGTACCAATCGCCAGGCGTCGTGCAACAGGCCTTCGCCAAGGGCGTAGACGTAAAAAAAAGCGGGACCCGGGTGGTGAAAATGCCAACGCGAATATTGGCCGTAAATCTCGCGAAAAACCTTCGCCCGGCGGACTGACAGCGAGTTCACCGCCTGATCGCCGTCCTCATGCAACGGGTGCCTAAACAGGTAATCGGCGTTAGCCGCGACGGAACTGACGACGAGCAGGATGGCAAGGGCGCACGCGTCGAACCATCGCGGGGCAGGAAGGTTTGAGGGGAATCGGACAGAGCCCCGGGTCGGCGTCGATTGCTGCACTCCGCGGTCCTAGTGGATCGGTAAATCCTTTGGCAAGCGCCAACCTGCCCGCTTCCGGCGTGAGGCGATGGGCGGGCGGGTCTTCGGTTGCCGGTGACCAATTCCCAATTGCCGGTTCCCGGATTCGGCGCGGGCGCTAGGTCTCATCGGTCCTTGCGCGCCCACCTCGGCGGGATTAGCTCGGTCGGCGCGATCCCTCTCCGACGATGCCGACCCAACCGCCAGCGCGTAGACCCCGGCCCGAGCGTCTTTTCCGGCTCCTCGTGCCCTCCCTGTTCGGAGCCGCCGCTTTTTGGGCGGTGACGGGCGGTTCGATCCTCGACCCGCGCAACCTCCGCTGGTGCTTGGCCGGCGATCCGGCCATGAACTTGCTGGGTTGGATGTTCTTTCGCAACGCTCCCGTGCTCCAACAGCCTTTCGGCCGGTCATGGGATTATGGAATGGGAATGGGCAGTTCGGTGTTCTTCGCCGACCCGGTGACGTTGGTCGCGCTCCTGTTGAAGCCGCTTAAGCACCTCCTGCCCGACCCTTGCCAATATTTCGGCGCTTGGATTTTGGTCTGTTACGTCCTGCAGGCCCTCTTCGCTTGGCAGCTGCTCGGACGTTTCCGACTCCCTGCCTGGCACCGGCTTTTGGGAACGGCGTTCTTCGTGCTGGCGCCGCCTTTCGTCTGGCGTTTGCAATACCATTTCCAGATCGGCGCACACTGGGTCGTCCTGGCTGGCCTTTACCTCTATTTTTCGCCCCGGTTCGAGACCCGCTGGTGGTTGCTCCTCGCGGTCGTGGCCAGCCTGATCACCCCTTACCTGCTGGCGATGACCCTGTTGTTCATGGCGTCGGCTTGGTGGAAGTTTTTCCGGAGGCGCGAGCTGACGCTCGTTCAAGGGGTGAGGATCGCCGGCCTGACCACCCTCCTCATCGCCCTCGCCATGTGGCAGGCCGGCGCGTTCATGGTGCCCAGCATCGGCGCCGGTGGGTTTGGGTTTTTTCGGGCCAACCTGCTCGGTTTCCTTGACCCAGGCGTGATGAACGCCTCGAGCGACACGGGTGATGCCGGGGGCCCACCCTGGTCGCGCCTCTTGCCCGCTCAGGCGAAGGGGCCGGGTGATTTCGAAGGCTTTTGGTACCTGGGCACGGGTGCGCTCGGGTTGGCCCTCGTTGCCCTTTGCCTGCTCTGCCGTCGCCGTCCGTCGCGCGCCGTCCTCGCAGAATTCTCGCCCCTGCTGCCGGCGCTCGTGTTCTGCCTGCTCTTCGCGCTTTCCAACCGCGTCGCGATCGGGCCGTCCCTCTCTTTTTCTTACCCGCTCCCGCCGGTGGTGGTGGCGGCAGCCAGCCCGTTGCGCGCCTCCGCTCGGTTCATCTGGCCGATCCTTTACCTGGGCTTGGCCGGAATCGTCTGGACGGTTTGCCAGCGGCTGCGACCGCGCGCCGGCTTGGCCTTACTGGGCGTCGCGCTCGCGTGGCAGGTCGTCGACTCGTGGTCGGCCTTTGCGCACATCCGGCGCGTCTACCGGGCCGAGACGCCGGTCACGCAACCGTCGCAACTCCTGCAGGGAGCATTTTGGGAATGGGCGAGCCGACGTTACGCGACGATTACCTACGTGCTGCCCCAGGACGCGCCGACCGGGTACATCCCGCTCGATTTTTTTGCGGCCAGCCACCGCTTGCCGACCAACGTCGGGCGGTTTACCCGGATCGACCCTACCCACTTGGCACGGGCCCGGAACGCGCTCGGCGACGTCCTTCGGGGGGGCACCTTGGATGAACGTGCGCTCTACATTTTCGGCAACGACGGTCTTTGGGCGCAGGGCCTGCTCCGGGCCGGACCTCAGGACGGCGCCGCCCTCGTCGACGGCTACCGGCTGATCGCGCCGGACGGCCTGGGGCGACCTTCGCTCAGGCCGCCAGCCGACGTTCTGCGCGAGGGTTTGCCGACCTATTCGCTCGGCACATCCTGGCGCTTCGCGGAGGGTGCGCCCGGCGCCACCTGGCTGGGGGAGGGCTGGTCTTGGCCGGAGTCGTGGGGCGTCTGGACGGACGGGTCGCGCGCCTCCCTGGTCCTGCGGCTGGCGCGCGTGCCTGACAGGGAGCTTGTGCTGGAACTCGACGGGTTTGGTTTCCTGCCCCGCGGGCGGCCCGAACAGCGCGTGCAGGTTTCAGCAGGTTCTCTCTTCCTCAGCGAGATCCGTTACCGGACGGGCGAACCGGAGGGCGTGCGCACCCTGCGGATCCCCCCGGGCGCCGTGGCCGACCCGGACGGGTGCGCGCTCCTCACGCTGCACTTTGCGCTGCCGGATGCGGCGCCCCCCAACAGGTTCAACT
>CAXUNV010000558.1:0-3332 GCA_964252355.1 uncultured Chthoniobacterales bacterium
CCCCTCTGGCTTAGCATCGGCGGCCGGCTCAAAGACAGCCCCGAAGGCTTAACCGCGCCCACCCTTGGCCGATATCCCCACCCTGTCCACCATGGAGAGGGTCTTTGTCACCGGAGCCAGCGGATTCATCGGCAGCAACTTGGTGGATGGGTTGTTGGCGCAGGGCCTAAGCGTGGTGGGTTGGGATAACTTTTCGACGGGGCAACGGCGGTTTTTGGATGGCGTGCTCCACCACGACCGGTTTGCACTGCTTGAAGGTGACAATCTTGACCCCGCGGGCCTGAGCGCAGGGATGTCCGGTTGCGATTTCGTCTTCCATTTGGCGGCCAACGCCGACGTCCGCTTCGGGCTGAGTCACCCTGAGCGGGACTTGCAGCAGAACACGCTAGCCACGTTCAACGTCCTTGAAGCCATGCGCGCCAACGGCATCAAACAAATCGCCTTCGCCTCAACCGGTTCGGTTTACGGGGACACGGACACCATTCCTACCCCGGAAAACGCCCCCTTCCCGGTGCAGACCTCCCTCTACGCGGCGTCCAAGGTGGCGGGCGAGGCGCTCATCCAGGCGTACGCGGAGGGTTTCGGTTTTGAAGGGTACATCTTCCGCTTCGTCTCAATCCTGGGCGAGCGCTACACCCACGGGCACGTCTTCGACTTTGTGCGGCAACTGCGGGCTGACCCAACCCGGTTGAAGGTGTTGGGCGACGGAAAGCAGCGAAAAAGCTACCTATACGTCCAGGATTGCGTGGCGGCCATGCTGCACGTCATCGGCCAGGACCTCGTGCGCGGGGCCAAGCACCGCAGCGTTGTCTTTAATTTGGGAACGCCGGAGTACTGCACGGTGACGGACTCGATCGGCTGGATTTGCGCAGAACTCGGGCTGAGACCGCGGCTGGAGTTCACCGGCGGCCAACGCGGGTGGGTGGGGGATAATCCTTTCATCTTCCTGGACACCGCAAAGGTCCAAGCCACCGGTTGGCGTCCCTCGCTGACCATCCGAGAGGCGGTGGGGCGCACGGCCTGTTGGTTGCAGGGTAACTCGTGGGTCTTTGTTAGGCGCGGGTAGGTTTGCTCGGCGTATCTGCTGGCGTGATTGGTAGCCACATGAGCCGAATCATCCTCACCGGTGCAACCAGTGGGATCGGGGCGTTTCTCGCCCGGTCGCTCGAAGGCGAACTTTGGCTATCGGGAAGACGGGAGAATCCTAGCGACGTTCCGGTGGGCGCGCGCTACCGCGCTTGTGACCTCACGTCGTGGCATCAAGTGAGGCGATGGGCAAGCGAGGTGGGCACGACTTGGGGAAGGGTGGGAAGCCTCATTCATTGCGCCGGTGTGCAAGGCCCGATCGGGCCAACGATGGACTTGGATCCGACTGAGTGGGTGAATGCGCTTCGCGCCAACGTTGAGTCCACTTTTTGGGTGGTCCGCGCGTTCTACCCTTTGCTGAGGAACAGCGGAGATGGGCGCGCCAAAGTCATCCTGTTTTCGGGCGGTGGTGCGTCAACGGCTCGCCCCAACTTCAGCGCGTACGCCGCGGCCAAGACGGCGATCGTCCGCTTGGCGGAGACGTGGGCGCAAGAGTGGTCAAATGAACCGATCGACGTCAACGCCGTGGCGCCGGGCGCGATGAACACCGCGATGACGTCTGCGATTCTGGACGCTGGCCCAGAGCGGGTCGGCTCGGAATATACCCGGGTGTTGGACCAAATCAAACGCGGTGGCGATTCGCCCGACGCACTTCTGCGCTTGATCCGTTTCCTCCTCTCGTCCGAATCAGACGGCTTAACCGGCCGTTTCCTCAGCGCGCAATGGGACGACCTGAACCACCTGCGGTCGTTTGCAGCCAACGGTCCCGCAGGGTCCGATCTCTACACGCTTCGGCGCATGGTGCCCGCAGGGTAAGACGGCTTTGTGGTTGGGTGTTGAGGAAAAATCCAGAAGCGCATCATGCAGAATCCGAAGACCGTGGCCGGCGCCAACGCGCACAACTTGGCCGCAAGGACACTCTGCGTAAAATGGGTAAGCGCGAGGTGCACGACCGCTACCGTTAACAACCAACATGCCGCCACGTTGACGGCGTAGCGGCACACCTGGTGGGGGTGATCGCTTCGTCGGCAACGAAACACCCAGTGCTTGTTAAGCAAGAAGTGGCAGGTCACCCCTGCGAAGTAGGCCAACGTCACCGCACCCAGCGGTGGCAGGAGGTGTTGCAGGAAGGCGACGAGCGAAAGGTCGATGGCGGCCACGGTCAGGCCGACCGTGCCGAAACGTAAAAACCGGAGCACTCCATCTGAACTAACCATGCCAAGCGTCTCCCGCAAACGTGGCTTGGGCTTTGCGATCGTCGGGTGCGGGCTCATCGGATCGCGCCGGGCTGCCACGGTACCTGAAGGGGCGCTGCGCTGGGTCTGCGACCTTGACCCGGCCAGAGCCGAGGCGCTCGCCGCGGCGTACCCCGGCGCGCGGGCGACTCTCGACCCCCGTGCCGCTTTGGACGATGCGGGCGTCCACGTCGTGTTGGTGTCGGCCGCCAATGCCGCGCTGGCACCCTTGGCGATGATGGCGGTGGAGGCCGGCAAACACACCCTGGTGGAAAAGCCTGGCGCGATCCGGTCTGCCCAACTGGAGACTCTCCTGACGCGGTCTCAACAAACCGGTGCCAAGGTGCGGCTCGGCTACAACCACCGGTTTCATCCCGCCTTTCTGAAGCTGGCCGATCTTCAGGCGAGCGAGGACGTCGGCGGGTTCATGTTCCTCCGCGGGCGTTACGGTCACGGCGGACGGGTCGGCTACGACCGCGAGTGGCGCGCGGACCCGCGCCTGAGCGGGGGCGGCGAGCTGATCGACCAAGGCGTGCACCTGGTCGACCTCGCTTCCCTTTGGCTGCGGGATTTCCACCGGGTGGAGGGACACGCGGCGACTTATTTTTGGAACATGCCGGTCGACGACAACGCCTTCGTGAGCTTGCGGGATTCTTTTGGCAAGACCGCCTGGCTGCAGGTGAGCTGCACCGAGTGGAAGAACCTCTTTTCGTTCGAGGTCTATTTTCAGCGCGCCAAGTTTCATATCGAGGGGCTGGGTGGCAGTTACGGGGTGGAACGACTCACTCACCACCGCATGCTCCCGGAAATGGGACCGCCCGAAACGGTCATCTACGAATTCCCGCGAGGCGACCGTTCGTGGCAGATCGAACTCGACGAGTTTACCCGCGACATCCAGGAGGATCGGAGGCCCAATCCGGGTTTGGTCGAAGGTATCCGGACGTTGCAAGTCATCGAGACGGTTTATCGGCAGAGCGGCTTGGTGTTTGAGCCGGACCGGGACGGGGCGGG
>CAXUNV010000559.1:0-3330 GCA_964252355.1 uncultured Chthoniobacterales bacterium
GGGGAAGCGGCTACGCGGTGTCGCCTCCCATGGAAACCCCCTCCCCCACCCCCCCCCGGTCGGCGCCGATTTTGACGCGCTGACGCGCGGCACGAACGCTGCCTGAGCGAGAATACGCTCTGGCTTACCAGCGGGCTTGACGGAGGCTCTTCGCGTGGTCGGGAGCCTCCAAGCTCGACCCGGTGGCGCTCACCCAGGTGCAGGCGCGTGCGGCGATGGCGTTCGCCTTCGAGCGGTGGGATCGGCCGAATCCTTTCGCCAAGATCAAGCCGCCTAGGAGCGGCAGTCCCCCACCCGTCGGCTACTTGCAGGCGCACGATCTTGCCAGGCTGCTGGATTTTCTGAATCAGCAACAGGCGACCTACGGCGAGAGCCTGACGTACCACCTGGCCGCAGCGCTCTTCTACACCTGCTCGCGGTACTCGGAGATCGCGCATCTGCGCTGGAACGACTGCCTGCTCGATGGCAGCGGACGCATCGTGGCGCTACGGATCCAGGGCAAGGGCAGCGTGCATTCCACCCTGCCGCTCAACGCGGTGCTCTCCGAGGTCTTAAGCGAGTGGCGCAAGATCCAGGAGCAGCACCGGGGCATGAAGGTGTTTGCGGCCCGGGGGCTGAAGTTCTGCTGCTCCGAGTACGTGTTCGCCGGTCCCGGCGGCGAGCCGTACACGAACCAGAGCTTCAACGCGCACCTGGGCCGAGCATGCAAAGACCTGCGCCGGCAAACGGTGTTGACCGCCCACCGACTGCGGCACAGCGCGGCGACCATCCTGCTCAACGACCAGGGCAAGAACCTGCGCGAGGTGCAGGAGGCGTTGCGCCACCGCGACATTCGCACCACCAGCCGCTACACCCACGTGGCCCCGGAACATACCCGCGGCACCCTGGATGCGCTGGGAGGAAGTCTGCCGGCTTTGGGGCCGACGTAGAAAACGGATTAGTAAAGCACGCTCAGGCGTGGAGGGGGGCGAAGCGGCCGGTATCTTCCCGGTCCGATGACCCGATTTTGCTTCCACGCGTGGTCACCCGTCAGGTTGATGTGCTCCCAGCCAAGCGGAGGCAGGTGCTTGCACCGTGCCTCGTCCAAGTGGTGACCGTGCCGCCGCAGCGCACGAACCGCACGTTCCAGATAGACCGTGTTCCAGAGCACGATGGCCACCGTCGCCAAGTTCAGGCCGCTGGCACGATGGCGCTGTTGCTCAAAGCTGCGGTCACGGATTTCACCCGGCCGGTTGAAGAACACGGCTCGGGCCAGCGCGTTTCTCGCCTCGCCCTTGTTGAGGCCGGCGTTGACGCGCCGGCGCAGCTCCACGCTCTGGAGCCAGTCCAGGATGAAGGGCGTACGTTCGATCCGGCCCAACTCTCGGGGAGCCACCGCCAGGCCGTTCTGGCGCGGGTAGCTGCCGAGCTTGCGCAGGATCAAGGAGGCGGTCACCGTGCCAAGCTCGGCCGATCTTGCCGCACAAGCGGACCTTGTCGTGGATCGCCTTGCCAGCCGGTTGGAACTGTTGCTGGTGGCGCTGCTTGGCCGCGTGGAAGATCCTGCCCGGGATACGGTCATGCAGGTCGGCGATTTCGTCGGTCACGGTAGCCACGCCTTCGACTACCAAGGCCACCAGCGCCCCATCGCGGCGGCGCGGTAGCGTCGCTTGCCAAACGGCTGGAAGCCAAGAGACGCTTTGCCGTTCGACGGGGTGCTCGCGGCGGATCAGCCCTGTCTCCGTGTCAGGCGGGGCGAGCAAACCGGCGAGTTCGGCGTCCGAAAGGATGGTGCGGCGAGGCATGGTCGAGCGTCCTTACGGAAGCATGGTTGCCGGCTTTCCACCGGACGCGGAACCACGGGGCGTCTTCCGTGGGAACGCCCCGATCACCGCTGCCGAGCGAACCCCGGGACGATGGACGAAAACGAGCCCGCCAGCGCCTTAACGTGCTTTACGATCCGTTTTCTACGTCGGCCCCTACCATGCGTAGGGGGGTGGTCGCCGGCACTCGCGACAGCAACATGCCCATCCCGAAATGAAGCGACAAACTCAGGACGGGGGGGAGCGAGCGGTCCACCAAGCGAGGGAGGTGACAGAGCTTTTAACCGAGACACCCCGGCCTTAAGCTTCGAAAGGGCCTTGTCTGCACCCCGTTCCTCTTACGCCGGTCACCGCGAATGTCTGAGAGAAATGCCTGACGCCGTCTGTGCCATCCGTCTCCTGCTGGTAGACGACCACCCGGTCGTGCGCGCCGGGTTGGTCGCCATGTTGGAAAGCGATGCACGCCTGCAAGTGGTTGGCCAAGCTGCGGACGGGCACGAGGCGTTGGCGCAGTACGGAACTCTCCAGCCGGATGTGACCCTGCTGGATTTGCAGATGCCCGGCGGGATCGACGGGGTGGAGACCTTGACCGCGCTGCGGTCGCGTTTCACCCACGCACGGGTGATCGTGTTGACCACCTTTGGCGGCGACGAGGACGTATACCGCGCCATCCGGGCCGGCGCCCGCGCCTACCTGCTCAAGGACGCCTCGCGCGAGCAGCTCATCGATTGCATTTGTGAAGTCCACGCCGGGAGCACCTACCTGCCGACCGGGGTGGCGTCCAAGCTCGCCAGCCGGGTCGGCGAACCGGACCTCTCCCGGCGCGAGATCGACGTTCTCCGGTTGCTGGCCAAAGGCCTGAGCAACAAGGAAATGGGCACGGCCCTTTTCGTGGCCGAAAGCACGGTGAAGACGCACGTGAAAAGCATCCTCGCCAAGCTCGGCGTCGCCAGCCGCACGGAAGCCGTCACTGCGGCCATGCAGCGCGGTTTCCTGAAACATTGAGAGGAGTGAGGCACATCGCCCCAAACCGCCGCCGGCCGCCCTGACTGCGGAGCGCGGGGTAAATCTCAGCGGGCCGGGCGATCCACCCCGGGTTGGCGAGGGAGCTCGATAACCACTTCCGTGCCTTGACCAGGTGCGCTCTGGATCGTCACGCGGCCGCCGAGCTGGCCGACCCGCTCGCGTAACCCGAGCAGGCCGAAATGGGCAACGTTCGTCCCGTCGGCTCTGGTCCGCGGTACGACGGTGACTGGATCAAACCCACGACCGTCGTCTTTGACTTGGCAGAGGACCCGGCCGTCGCGCACCCCGATGTCGACATCGACCCGCCGCGCGTCCGCGTGGCGCAAGGCGTTGCTGACCGCCTCTTGCACCATGCGCAGCAACTCATGCGCGGTCCCTTCGGGCAGAGGCTCCACGGCGGGGTCCAAGGTGAGCGAGACTTCCACGGCCGAAGAGGCGGCGACAGCGCTGATGAACTCGGTCAACCGCGCGCGCAGCCCCTCGTCCGGCGCAAACCCGCCGC
>CAXUNV010000560.1:0-3326 GCA_964252355.1 uncultured Chthoniobacterales bacterium
GCGGTAGGGGTTCCGGGTTCCGGGTTCCGGGTTCCGGGTTCCGCGCGGCGGGCGAGAGCTCGCGGGCGACCCGGTGGGGCGAAAACCCGGCCCGCAGAAAACGGCGGCATCTCCGGAAGACGGCCGCGGGGCGGTTTGAGCCGAGCCCGAGCGAAGCAAGAGCGCCCTGCCTAGCCCGCCCGGGTTCCGCGGATGAATGCCGCAAAGGCGTCCAGGGCCGACCGCAACGGTTCCGCCAACGCCGGATCACTGGCGATTCCCGCGGCGTCCAGGTCGCGCCCGAGCAACGGCAGGGCGACGCAGCCACCGGCCACCACGACGGCCGACATGGTGCCCAAAACCTCGCGCAACGCGCGGTCGGCGTGCACCGCACGTGGTGAGGCGTTGAGCAGCGCCACGGGTTTCCCGACAAATTCCGGACCGCTCACGCCCCAGTCGAGTGCGTTCTTAAGGGTGCCCGGCATCCCGTGGGCGTACTCGGGCGATGAGAAGATCAGACCGTCGCTGCCGCCCAACTCCGCGCGGAACGCCGCCACCGTCGAGGGCGGCGGCTCGACGTCAAGGTCGGGGTTGAAGTAGGGCAACTCGCCCAGCCGCGTGGTGATCGCCACGGTCACTCCCGCGGGCACCACCAGGGCCGCCGCCCGCAGCAGAGCGGTGTTTGACGAACGTCGTCGCAGGCTGCCGGAAATGCCGAGCAGATGCACGGGAGCGGAGGCGGTGGCTTGCGCGTGAGGGAGCAGACCCAACCTCACGCCGAAACCGCTGCGGTCGCGGTCGCCAGTGCCGTTGGGTTGGTCCCGTCCGTGTGCTCGCGGAAGAGCTGGCGCACGATCTCCTCGATCGGCTCCTCTTCCACGCTGAAATCGCGAACCACGTTGCGCGCCAGGATCTCCCGACAAACCTCCGCCACCCGGCTTCGCGGCACCTTCAGCTTCAGCTCGTTGGGACCGCTCTCCAGCCGTTCCAAACCGGCCGGCACGTGCTGGGGCGGCGCATCGAACGCGAAACGCAACTGCTTGATGCCACCGTACCGGCCCACGATGGCGTCCAACGACCCATCGAAGAAGACGCGGCCATGGTCGATGATGACGACCCGCCGGCAGAGCGCTTCGATGTCCTGCATGTAGTGACTGGTGAGGATCGTCGAAATGCGGTTCTTCTGGTTGTAGTAACGCAGGAACTCCCGGACTTTTTGTTGGCTGATCACGTCGAGGCCGATAGTCGGTTCATCGAGGAACAGCACCTTTGGCTGGTGCAAGAGCGCCGCGATCAGCTCCATTTTCATGCGCTCACCCAAGGAAAGCTCGCGCACCATCGTCGAAAGTTTGTGCCGGACGTCGAGCAGGTCGACCAACTCGTCGACCGTGGACCGGTAAACGTCCTCCGCGATGCCGTAGATCGCGCGGTTTAGTTCCAACGACTCACGCGCCGGTAGGTCCCACCAGAGGGCGTTTTTCTGTCCGAGCACCAGGCTGAAAAGCCGTTTGAAAGCCGTCTTGCGCTGCCATGGCACGTATCCCAAGACCCGCGCCGCGCCGGCCGATGGCACCAACAGGCCCGACAACATCTTCAGCACGGTCGTCTTGCCGGCGCCGTTCGGGCCCAAGAACCCGATGAATTCTCCTTCTTCCACCGAGAACGAGACGTCGCGCGCCGCGTGCACCTCGTCGTACTCCCGGGAGACTAACCCGCGCAGGGCACCCCGCAAGCCCTCGCGCTTGCGGTAACTGCGGTACGTTTTGCTCAGTCCCTCAACGACGATGGCGGGAGACATGGAGGAAATTGCATCAGTCTAAGAACTTGAACGCCCTTCTTTCCAGGGTTGCCGCGCTTCGGCGATCCGCTCGCCGGAAGGATGCCGGCCCTGGCAGCGACCGATCTCCGCACACCATCTACCATTGATACGATTGTTACAGTTGATAAAGTTGATGCAATTTGGCCCCTACGCTGCCGGGCGGGTGGCCTTCGCACGGGCCGGCTTCTTGAGGTGCGGGCGGACTTTTTCTACCGCTGCTTCGCTCGTCACCCCATGTTTTGCGCGCAGGAGCGCGGGCGTGCCATGCTCGATGAAGGCGTCGGGCCAACCGATGCGCACGACGGGAGTGTGGATGTTGACCTCGGCCAAGTGCTCCATCACGGCGCAGCCGAAGCCGTTGTGCAGCACGTGGTCTTCAAACGTGCAGATCACGTCGACACTCCGCGCGAAGAACTCCAAAGTGCCCGTGTCCATCGGCTTGATCCAACGCGGGTTGATGAGGGCGACTGAGTAACCTTCCGCTTCCAGGGCACGGGCCGCCTCTTGCGCGACGGCGAACATGTTGCCCAAGCCGAAGAGCGCGACGTCGCGGCCGTGCTGCACGACCTCGGCCTTCCCGATCTCGAGCAGTTTCGGTTGGGGCTTGGGCCGGGCACCCGTGCCGGCACCCCGCGGATAGCGGATGGCCATCGGGCCCTGCCGATGGTTGGCCATGGTCCAGAGCATGTCGACGAACTCGTCTTCGTCCTTGGGCTGCATGTGCACCATGTTTGGCACATGACGTAGGTAACCGATGTCGAAGAGGCCGTGGTGCGTCGGGCCGTCGTCGCCCGAAAGCCCGGCACGATCCATGCAGAGCGCGACGTTCAGGTTCTGCAGCGCGATGTCGTGGATGATCATGTCGTAGGCGCGCTGCATGAACGTGGAGTAGATGGTGAGGAACGGGTGGTAGCCCTGCGTGGCCAACCCGCACGCAAACAGGGCAGCGTGCTCCTCCGCAATGCCGACGTCGAAATACTTGTCCGGGTGTTTAACCGCAAAATGGAATAACCCGGTGCCAGGCGCCATGGCCGCGGTGATGGCCATGAGCTTGTTGTTGGTGTCGGCAAATTTGGCCAGGGTTTGGCCGAGCAGTTCCGAGTAGGTCGGGGTGCTCGCCGTTGCGGTTTCGCCCGTCTCCAGCTTGAACTTGCCCAACCCGTGAAATTTGTCGGGTTTCGCGAGGGCCGGCGCGTAGCCCTTTCCCTTCTGCGTGATGATGTGGAGCAAGACCGGCTCGTTTTGGCGCTTGAGAAACTCGAACGTGCGGATGAGCAGCGGCGTGTCGTGGCCATCAATCGGGCCGTAGTAACGGAACCCGAGTTCTTCAAAGATGACGCTGGGCAGGACAAGGTGTTTGGCGCCTTCCTCCACTTTGGCAAGGAGTTGGTGCGCAAACCGGCCCCCGATCATCTCCACGAACTTGGCCGCTTTCTCGTGCAGGTGGCTATAGGCATCGCTGGTGACGATTTGTACAGGTAGCCGGCAATCGCACCGACGTTCTTGGCGATGGACCACTCGTTGTCGT
>CAXUNV010000561.1:0-688 GCA_964252355.1 uncultured Chthoniobacterales bacterium
GCGGGCGTCCCGCCCGTTTTCGGCCGCAACGGCCCCTTCAGTGAGCGCCCAGGGGTGGGGACTCCCCTGCTCCCTCTCGTTCCACTGCCGTCAGGGCCGGTGCTTGGTCGACAGCTTTTCCGCCTCTTTGAGGATGCCCTGAACCACGTCGTCGTAGGCCGCCAACTCGCGTTGGCGGTTGTCGAACTCTTTGCCGTCGCTCTTTCCGCAATACATCACCTCGGGGGAGACCACGTTGCGGAGCGTCCCGCAGAGCGCCCGGCGGGGGTCGGGCGACCACATCGTGAAGCTTGAAAACTTGGCAGATCCCGTCTGGTGCTCGGGCAAAGGGTAGCGTCGGATGATCTCGGTCGCCGTGTCGCTGAGGCCCAAGCCTGCCCCGATCTCGTTGGCGGCCGCGATGCTCGGTTGCGCGGAGACGAAGAAGAGCTTCGTGTTGTCGAAGACCGCGGCACGCACGCTGGGATGGTCGGCCAGCATCTTGTATTGCTGGAACACCGTCACCACCACCGCCCCGAACTTGCGCATCTGCGCGTAGTACTCGGAAAGGACGCGTTCGCCCCCCGGCGCGCTCAGCACGCGTTTGCCCTCTTCGAAAAAGATCAGTTTGCGCTCGGCGCGCGGCCTTCGGATCACCTGCTGCCGGCCCACGTTCATCACCAAATAGTGGGCGGCGGACCGCATCGGC
>CAXUNV010000561.1:698-3320 GCA_964252355.1 uncultured Chthoniobacterales bacterium
GATGTCGGGGATCTCGCACAACTCGAAGTGCGTGACGTCACTGTCGAGGCGCGTGTTGCTGACCCCGTCGAAAAGTTTTCCGTAAGGTCCTTCCGCCGTCCAGTTCTTCAGCGTCTGCCCCATTTCCCTGACGCCGGTGGCGGCGTCATCGCCCCCGATCGGGGCAAACCGCATCATCTCGACCAAGGAAGAGTGGGTGGGGAACTCTTCCGGTCTAAAGTTCGCGCAGCCCAGGTCGCGGACGATATGCCGCGTCAACGGGTTGGTGGCGAATCGGGCGATGGCGCCTTCCTCCAAACCGGCGACGAACGCCTCCGCGTCGCCCTTGCCGGACCCCTCCCACTCGCGCAGTTCGACAAATGCCTCCATGAACGTCGGGTTCTTGACCGACTGCAGGCGGGTGCGTTGGATTTGCGCGATGGCGAGGGCGCGGCGGGCCACGGCGGCCGCCTCCTCCGGATGGGTGTGTTCCCAATCGTGCCAGGCGTGCCAGTAGAGCTTTTGGATGTGCTCGCTCAGGATGCTTTCCAGGCGGGCCAACCGGGAACCGTCGCGCACGTTGCCGGAATACTCGCCGAGCATCTGCAGGCAGAGCGCGACCGACATGCCGACGTGCTCGTTCGAGAGCGGGATTCCCGCGGTGTCGAAGTAGTTGATCGTGATCTGCGAGTTGGGTGTGATGACCATCGGCCGGCCGCCGGCCGTCTGGATGGTGACGCCGTGCGAAAGGCCCTCCTCCACCACCAACCAGTAGTTGAACTGGTGGCCGATCTGGGAAAGCAGGTCCGTGAAGAAGATCGACTTGCCGGCCCCGGCCGCCCCAAAGACCAGGGTGTGCTGGGGAGTGCGGCCGATCTCGGTGCGCACGCCGACCAAGCCGCCGTGCGTGGAATCGTAAAGCGCCTCGGCTCCGTCAAGGCGTCCGCTGAAGCTGGCGGACCAGGGGATGAGCTGGGCGACCACCTCGTCGTCGGAACGCAGGTCGTAGCCACGGTAGGTGCCGTACGTCCAACCCGGCCAAGTCTGGTACCAGAGCTGCCGGGCGGTCTCGGGGTTGGTGGCGTGGTAACACTTCGAACCCGACATCGAGACGAAGGCGTTCTTGACGACGCCCACGCGCGAGACGAGCACGTCGGCGTCCCGCGCCCAGAGCCGAAGCGCGACGAACAACCGGAACGGGTGGTATTGGCCGCGTTCCAACTCCTGGATGCGTCCCCTCGCCATCTCCAGCTGGGCGCCGAGCGAGAACGCCTTCCTCGGACTGGTCTGGATGTCGCCCGCCAGTTGGTTGGCCACCCGCTCGGTCTCTTGGATGACTTCCGCGGAGTCGCGCGGGTAGACGTTGAGCGTGAGCTCGAAATCGACGAATCCCAGGCTCGTCAAGCGGGTGATGATGCCCGGCCCGGTGCTCTTCGGCAGTTCGCGCATCACCAGCATCGCGTGGTGCACCCCGTCGTATTGGAAGGAGACGCCGGGCTGGCTCGGGGTCACGACGTCGGTGAACAGGCAGTTCTCCTGGATGGAACCTTCCCGGTCAAACCCGAGCATCGCCTCCTTGGGAACCGCCGCGCCCACGTTGGGGTTGAAGAAGCGGTAGTAGGCCTTGAAGTGCTCCTCGTCGGTCATGGCGCGCACGCGCGCATCGGGGAAGATCATCTCAAGGTTTGCGCCGATGACCTCTTCAAACGCCATCTTCTCCGGCCGGGCGAGGCGCACGAAGTGGTCGCAGAGCGAGGCTTCTGACAACGTGAACGGCGGCGCGGTGTTGATGACCCGGCAAAAAAAGAGCATCAGCACCTCGCGCCGCAGCTTGCCTGCGGCCATGGCTTCGGCGTACCGGGCGTGGCGCTCGGTCCGGCTGAAGATCTGCCAACGGTAACGCCGGCGGTCCTGGATGGCGTCGGTGTCGCGCTGGTAACGGTCGAGCACGTCGGAATAGTCGCTGCCCACCACGTACTTCACCTGCAGTTGGTAATCCTCCCCCAACGTCGCGAGCAGGACGCGCAGGCGGTCCGTCAGGTCGACCTTCGAATCATCGTCCAAGATGTTGAGTTCGGACGGTTCGACGACGAACCCGCGGGCGACCGCGGTCTTGGCCGAACCGGCGTCCCCGAACCAGAGCAGGTCGTCGAAGAAGAAGCCGTTGGGCATGCCTGAACGGCACACCCGGCTCATCCCGCCCGACGCCTTCACCCCGGTGAAAAGGGTCAGGCTTTCTTTAATGCGTGAGTTTAAACGATTCGCCATGGGGTGAACTTCCGCGCAGCGGTTTCGGCCGGCGCCGCGGGCCCTTGCGCAACGCCGGGTGGAGGGGTTGCGCCTGCGGCAAGGCAGGCGCAACCGACCGGCCGTTGAGCACGCACATCAACAAGTCGCGGTCGAGGCTGGGGCGGCGCCCGGTTTTGAATGCCCAGATGTAACCGACGGTGAGAAGAAAGGGCCAACCGCACGTCAGTACCCGCACCAGCAAACCCATGTGCGGGTGGCTCGACGTCGAAAAGGTCAACGCCACGATGCTGATGCCGGCCGAGGCGATGATCGGGATCGGGCTGGAATCCAGCCCGAGGAAGCGGGCCCGCTCTCGGAAACGGGCCCCCGTCTCACGGTAGACGCGCGGGATTT
>CAXUNV010000562.1:0-3309 GCA_964252355.1 uncultured Chthoniobacterales bacterium
CACCTGCCCGTTGCCCAACGGCAGCGGCAAAGTCGTGCGCGTCTTGGTCTTCGCCCAGGGCCAGCCCGCGGAAGCCGCGCGCAACGCCGGGGCTGAGTTCGTGGGGTATGAAGATCTGGTCAAACGTTGCCAGGAAGGCTTCCAAGACTTCGACGTGGCGATCGCCACACCTGCGGCCATGGCGGAGGTCCGCAAGCTCGGCAAGGTGCTTGGGCCGCGCGGCCTGATGCCGAACCCGAAAACCGGCACGGTGACGGACGACACCGGCAAAGCCGTGCGCGAAGTGAAGGCTGGCCGGGTCGAATTCAAGCTCGACAAGAACGGCAACGTGGCGGTGCCCGTCGGCAAGTTTTCCTTCGCGCCCCAGGCGCTTTTGGAGAACGGCACGGCCGTCATCGACGCCGTCGTCAAAGCCCGTCCGGCTGCCGCCAAAGGCCGTTTCATCCACAACCTCACGGTCAGCGCCACGATGACTCCGGGACTCCGGGTCGACGTCGCGCCTTACGCGAAATAACGGAGGCCCAAACCCATGAGACCAGAAAAAAAGACCATCGTTGAGGACCTCCAGACGCGGCTCAACCAGTCACCTTTCCTCATCGTCACCGAGTACGCCGGCATGAACGTGGTGCAGTTCTCCGAACTGCGGAACCGTTTGGCCGGTGTGGGCGCGCAGTGCAAGGTGGTCAAAAACACCTTCCTGCGCAAAGCTGCGGCCGAGGTCGGTTACCCCGATTTAGGCGGTGCGTTGGCCGGTCAAACGGCCATCATCATCGGCGAGCGGGACATCAGCGCCGCGGCCAAGGTCATCAAGACGTTCACGACCGAGTTCAAGAAGCCCGAGGTCAAGGCGGGCGTGCTCGATCAGGCGTTTCTTTCCAAAGACCAAGTGAAAGCCTTGGCGGACCTGCCGTCGCGCGAGGTGCTGCAAGCCCAACTTTTGGGCGTGTTGCTGGCGCCCCTGCAACGCTTAGTCACCGTGCTCAACGAACCGGGCGCGTCGTTGGCCCGCCTGTTGCAGGCCAAACTCGACCAAGAGGGAACCCCCGCCCAACCGGAGGCCACGGCGGCTTAGAAAAGCTTTTGGAACGCGGGGGTTCCCCGCGTTCTTTCCGGCGGTGTGTCAGAAGCCGCG
Organism: uncultured Chthoniobacterales bacterium; assembly: GCA_964252355.1. Classification (GTDB taxonomy): domain Bacteria; phylum Verrucomicrobiota; class Verrucomicrobiia; order Chthoniobacterales; family JAFAMB01; genus CAXUNV01. Next base: position 1,133 of record CAXUNV010000562.1, read on the forward strand.
CGCCGCTTCCCCAACGCAAACGGTTCCTCGTCGGGTCTCGCGGCTGCGGGATCTTAAATGCTCCTGAGGCTTCGGGTGCGCGACGATACCCTGGTAAACTAAAATGGCAGATACCCAACAAATTGTGGAACAGCTCAGCGGTCTGACCGTCTTGGAGATTGCTGATCTCGTGAAGAAACTGGAAGAGAAGTGGGGCGTCAGCGCCGCCGCGCCGGTCGCGGCCGTCGCCGCACCGAGCGCGGGCGGGGCGGCCCCGGCCCCGGCGGCCGAGGAGAAGACCACGTTCGACGTGATCCTCCAAGAGGTCGGCCCTAACAAGATCGCCGTGATCAAGGAAGTCCGGGCGTCCGTGGCCGGCTTGGGCTTGGCGGAAGCGAAAGCTTTGGTCGAGAGCGCGCCTAAACCGATCAAGGAAGGCGTCAGCAAAGAAGAAGCCGCCGACATCAAGAAGAAGGTGGAAGGCGCCGGCGCCAAGGTCGACGTCAAGTAGGGCCGGTCGAGAGCCATTCTTTCCGAAGGCGCCCGGGAAACCGGGCGCCTTTTTGGTTTGCCCGTGGCAGGGCAAGGCTAGGAACGCGCCGCCGCCACGGTTCGCACAACCTTCCCAGCCGCTTTGCAGAAGGGGTGCAGGACCACCCCGAAAAGGTGCCGCGAGGGTCGTCCGGGCCGGCACCCTTCGCCCCGGCACGGGTTGAGCTCCGGCGACCGACCCGTTTCCCTGGCCGGCCTCCGGTTTTCACCCCACCGGGTCGCCCGCGAGTTCCGGCTTTTTTTCAGCACCCGACAACCGGCCAACCACGCCTCGCTTCTAATCGCCGCGACGTCGGGCGTTCGGGTTCAACGGGGTACTGCGGACGTCGTCCAGCAAGGCTTCGAAGTCGCGTTTAAACTTCTGCCTCGAACGCGCCTCGAGGTAAACCATGTGTCCGCTCTCATAAAAGGCAAACTTCAGGTTGCCTTGGATCGTGGGGTCAAGGTTCATGCCGTGCAGCACGCTTTCGGCGGCGAAATAGGGCGTGGCCAGATCATAATAACCGCAACAGACCAAGACCTTGAGGTACGGATTCTTGCTCATCGCCGTTTTGAGGTCGTCGCTGACGTTGAGGTAACGGTCGACGCTGAACAACCACGGCGAGACGTCTGCCTGCGTCTCATAAGGCAGGTCGGTTTGGTATTTCAGTTCGCGACGAAGGTATTCGTAAAAGCCGCTGGTGAAAGGTCCGTTGACCGCTTCGTCGGATGGGTCCGCTTCGCCACGGGAGAGGTGCGGGTGAATGCGGATGCCGGTGTACCGGCTATCGAAGCGACCCAGCACGCGGTGCTCGGACCGGAGCAGATCCAGGAAGAAAGCCTGGTCGGTCTCGCGCAACCCGACCTGATCGACGTAGTCGGTGGGAAGTCCGGTAAACCGGGCGACGCCGTCGCGGACGCGCGTGCGCGCCTCCCCGGAGAGTGCGTCGCCTTGGGCCAGGGCCGGCGCGTATTCGCCGCGCGCGAAGCTTTCGGCGTCGGCCAGCACGTCCCCGAGCGGTTTGTCCTGCAGTTCCGGCGCGAGCCGGTGGTGGTACCATGCGGCTGCCGCGAAGCTCGGCAGGAAAAGGGGGTAGGGGGTGTCGTTGCCCGCCGCAAAATCGAGCGCCTGAAAGTTGAGGGCGGAGCTGATGAGGATGATGCCGTTGAGGTAAAGGCCATAACGATCTTGCAGGTAATTGCTGAGGCCCGCCGCGCGCGTCGTGCCGTAGCTTTCCCCGGCCACGTATTTCGGCGAGGTCCACCGGTCATAGTGCGTCGTCCAGAGCCGGATGAAATCGCCGGTCGTTTGCACGTCCTCCTTGTAGCCGTGGAATTGCCGGGGGTTTTCGCCTGGTGCTGGCCGGCTGTACCCGGTGGAAACCGGGTCGATGAAGACTAGGTCCGTGCGGTCCAGCCAAGTCGCTTCGTTATCCACCAAGTGCGCCGGGCCGGGCAGGACCTCGCCGCGCTCCGAGAGTTGTACCCGGCGCGGGCCAAACGACCCCATGTGCAGCCAGACGGAGGCGGCACCCGGGCCGCCGTTGAAGGCGAAGGTCACCGGCCGGTTGTCGGGATCCGGCACGTCCTCCAGAAGGTAAGCCACGAAGAACACCTGGGCTTTGGGTTTGCCTTTGGCAGGATCCAAATCTTCCTTGCCCTTGTCC
>CAXUNV010000563.1:0-2837 GCA_964252355.1 uncultured Chthoniobacterales bacterium
GTCCGGTGAGGATCATCCCGGGACCGCTCCGCCGGGCAGCTTCTTCCCCCCTTTTCTTTGGCCTTTGGCCTTTGGCCTTTGGCCTGCGCGCAGCGCCCGAGCACCGGCCCTCCCGGGCAGAGGCACTAGGCGTTCCGCCCGCCTCGAACCATCCGGGCTACTCCGCCCTCAGAAGCTGGCCAGGATGAGCCCCGCGAGCGTCGCCAACCCAAAGGCACCTAGCGCAAACCGCCCTTTCCCGGAGGAACTCACCCGCTCGGCAAGCGAGACGACGGCCCGCCCCCAGCGGGTCCACTCCAGCGGTTTGGGCGTAATCACGCCGGCTTGTAGCGCCGGACCCGACGCCAAACGACCACCCGCGGCGTCCACTTCGCCCAAGCAGATCCGCAGACGTCCCTCTACCGACCTCTGTTGGCCATTGGTGCCAGGCGTCGCCATGTGCCCCCACGCTTGTTCCAAAGCTCGTTGGGCCTCTTCAAACGCCAGCCCGGTGGCCGACGCGAACGGCTCTTCACGTTTGCGTGCCAACGCGTTCTCAAAAATTTCGATGAGAAGCCTGTCGCGGGCAGGTCCCACCGGCTGGCGCAAGGCATCCAAGTAACCCAAAACACGGTCCCAAGCCTCTTTCCACTCGGGTGAGGTCTCGAAGCCGGCCCAGAGCGGCGTCACATGTTCAGTAGATAAAGCCATTTTTCGGAAAAAAAGACGTCTCGGCGCAGGATCACGCAGCTGAGGTCCAGCGCTTGCGCCGGATCGGGATTGAAAATCGTGAAGCCGACCAGCCAGCCGCGGTCGGTGGGGGTGAATTGCACGTCGCGCACCTCTCCCGGGGTGTTGGTCGTCACGTGAGGCCGCAACTCGCCGACCGGGATGACCTCGCCCCCCGGGAGCTTCACATATTCCACGGTAAAACGGGTTTGGCGGGCCTGCGGGTCGGGCCGCACCGTGGTCGAAACCACCCGGTAGCCGTCGAGGCCAGGTTCATCGCCGCGCCAGCGCAGTTCGTAGGAGAATTCGTACCGGCTGCCCGCCTCGGGCACGGGCTGCACCTCCCACCCGGCCACCACGTTGTCGAGGTACTCGTCCTGAGTGGGGATCTCTAACAAACGCACAAACCCCTGACCCCAGTCGCCTACCGGGGTCACGCTCAGGCTTGGTCGCCGGTGGTATTCGGCCTCAGTGTCCAAGTAATGGTTCACGTCCCGGTCGCGCTGGCAGAGAGTGAAGGCTTTGACGTCGGAAAACCGGCGTACCCGGACGGAGTGCGGGTTGTCGAGCGGTGCCCAAAGCCGTTCGCCCGACGCCGTCACCATGAGCAAGCCGTCCGAATCGTGCACTTCGGGCCGAAACTCCCGGCGTTTGAAGTCCGTCTTGTTCATGGCGAACACCTCTTTGCCGCTCGGTTGATAGTCGGGTTTGAGCGTCGGTTTATTCACGGTGTTCTCACCGAAGTAAAACATGCTGGTGAGCGGCGCCAATTCGAGGACGAGCGGTTTTTGACGCAGGAAAACCGTCGCTTTCACGTTCATGACGGTGGCGTTCCCGTACTGCAGGTCGAATTGGTAGCCGCCCGTCACGCTTTCACCGTCGAGCAACGCGTAGAACCGAAACGCTCGGCTATCCGGGCCGGGTTCCTGCAGCCAAAACTCGCGGAAGACCGGAAATTGTTCCGGGACATCCGCACCGTTATTCACGGCCAAACCGCGGGTCGACAGGCCCCAATGCAGGCCTGCGGCCACCGCTCGAAAGTAGCTGGCCCCAAGAAACGAGAGCACCTCGTCCTGCACCCCAGGCCGCGCAGACGGCACGAACACTTTGAACCCGACGAACGTCTCCTGCCCGTTGAACGCCAGCGGTTTGTCGTAATGGAAGAGATCCGGTGAAAAGGCGAGGTCACCCACCCGCCCGTTCTCGATGGCGTGGAACACGACCTTTTGCCGGAAATCGTAACCCGGATGAAAGAACTGCAGCCGGTAAGGCGCCTTCGGCCAGACGGTGCGTTCAGGCAGGAAGCGGATGCGCCGGTACAAGTCGTAATCCAAGTGGAACAGGTCGGGCGAGAGCTCTTGCAGCTGCGGCGCGTACTTTTCTTTGGACAACGCCTCGGCCCGGGCAACGACGTCGCGGTAGCCGAACCCACCGCTCTCCTGTTGACCGAACAGGGGTCCCGGAGCCACCCACAGCAGTGCGCAACCTAACGCCAACCCGTTCTTCATAGCCGGCTGCGACAGTCAGACGGCGCGGCCAAGTGTCAAACGGGTTTGGGCGAAGTCGTCAAACGGCGCGCCGCTGGAGCCAGGATGCAGCCCGCTCCTCCCATGACGGGCGGGACGCCCGCGCTCCCCTGGAAGCCAGGCGGCCCGGCATGCCCGTCCACCCACCCGGCTTAGGCTTGCCGGATCAAGCCGATCATCACGCCTTGCACTTCGAGGTCGTTGACGGGCGTGAGGTCGGGGTAGGTCGGGTTTTCGGCTTTCAACCGCGGCCTCCGATCGACCACGACGTAACGTTTCAACGTGACCTCCCCATCGATCAGCGCCGCCACGATGTCCCCGGCGCGGGCCGGCCGCTTCTGCAGCAGGACCAGATCGCCATCGGCAATCTGGGCGTTGATCATTGAATCGCCGCGGACGCGCAATGCGAAAACGTCCGTGGTCCGGTTTTGGCCAAAAAGGCGCAGGTCCAGTTCCAAAGCTTCGCCCTTTTCCTCCGCGGCATCGACGGCGAGACCGGCCGGGATGGCACCCAACAAACGGATGCTGCGTTCCGCCGATGGTTTCGACAGGCGTGGCACGACCGCCGCGCGCGCTTTGCCGGGTTGCTTACGGATGGCGCCC
>CAXUNV010000563.1:2859-3301 GCA_964252355.1 uncultured Chthoniobacterales bacterium
TTTTTCTGTAGGGCGCGCAAGTGGTTCATCGCCGCGGTTTGGCTGCTAAACCCAAAGTGGGCCTGGATCTCGCGCGTGGTCGGCGGCAACCCGGTTTCGCGCTGTTGCTTTTCGATGAACGAAAGAACTTCTTGTTGCCGTTGGGTGAGCATGGCTGGCGTGTTCCTGCGAACACTACCGGTTTCTTGGCCGTTTGCCAAGGCAAAACCTCACCGGAGCGCGTTAGCGCTTGGCGAGGCGAACCTTTCGGCGGCAACGCTCGCTGCAAAAGCGGACCTCGTCCCTCACCCGGGCCCACTTCTTGCGCCACGCAAACGGCCGGCCGCAAGCGGCGCACGCCTTCGTGGGCAGGTTGGGCTTGCGGTGCGCCATGCTTGTCCCCTCAACGTGCCCATTCCATCCGGCGCGCGCAACCGCTTGCCCAAAGCGTGCGGGGCACGCG
>CAXUNV010000564.1:0-3299 GCA_964252355.1 uncultured Chthoniobacterales bacterium
ACCCGTCCGGGCGGCCTTTTCTCGGGCACAATCCGCCGGTGACATCCCGGCCAGCACGCGCCCTCGCCATGGGCGGGAATGGCTGCCGGGCCCGTTCTCCGGGCGCCCACTCACCCTCCCGCCAACATGCGCGCGCTCGTGGCTGAGGATGATCCCAAGATCGCGTCGTTCGTCGTCAACGGGCTCAAACAGCACGGCTTTGCCGTGGATCACGCCGCGGACGGCGACACCGGTTGGGCGTTGGTCGCCAACGTCGACTACGATGTGGCGATCCTCGACCTCATGCTTCCGGGGCTCGACGGCCTCTCCCTCCTCCGGCAGTTGCGCCGGCAAAAACCGCAGCTTCCCGTGCTCATCTTGAGCGCGCGCGCCGGCGTGGCTGACCGGGTCTTGGGTTTGCAGACAGGTGCCGACGATTACCTGACCAAGCCGTTCGCGTTTTCCGAACTTCTCGCAAGGGTCCAAGCCCTGATTCGCCGGGCGACCCACGCCGCCGAGCCGACCTCCCTCGCCTGCGGAGACCTGCAACTGAATCTTCTTACGCGCGAGGTGCGGCGCGGCACGGAGAAGCTGGAACTGCACCCCCGCGAGTTTGCGTTGCTAGAATTTCTCCTCCGCCACGCTGGCCGGCCGGTGACTAAAACCATGATCTTGGAGCACGTCTGGGATCTGCATTTCGATCCGCAAACCAACGTCGTCGACGTGCTCGTCCACCGGTTGCGCGCGAAGGTCGACCGGGGGTTCGAGCGCAAACTCATCCACACCGTCCGCGGCGTCGGTTATGTTCTCAAAGCCGCTTAGCGACCTCGGGCGCTCCTTCACTTTCCGACTCAGCTGTTGGTACGTCGCGGTGTTCACGGCGAGCACCGCCCTGCTGTTTGCGCTGTTGTACCTCCTGGTGACCTCCTTTTTTGAGCGGAGTGAGCGGGCCATCGTCGAAGCGCGCCTTAAAGAGTGCGCGGCCATTTACCAGACCGGCGGCTTGGGTGCGTTGCGCCAAGCCGTCGACCGCACCTCTTTCGGCGCCACGGAAGGCCCATTTTTCGTCCGGTTGACGGGACGGCTCGGCAGCGTGCTGTTCCTCGCCGCCCCGGAGGCTTGGATGCGTTTGAACGCTGACCGTTTCACCAACGACCCGCACGCCGCCAAAACTTGGTTGCGCATTCCGACCGATGATCGCCGTGAGTTCGTCCTCGCGGCTGCCGAACTTAGCGACGGCTCCCTGCTGCAGGTCGGCCGCAGTGTCAACCGCGCGCAGGCGCTGGTCGCGCCGTTCCTCTGGTCGTTTGGCTTGGCGATGGGGCCGACCTTACTGCTTGGCATCGCGGGCGGGGCCGCGTTTGCCCAGCGCGCCACCGACCCGGTACGCCAAGTCCAACGCACCGCCCGGAAAATCCTGAACACCGGCAATCTCGACGAGCGCGTGCCGGAAAAAGCGGCGCCAGGCGAGTTGGCCGACTTGGCGCGTCAATTCAACCGCGTCCTCGACAAAAACCAGGAGCTGATTGTCGGCATGCGCGAGGCGCTGGACAACGTCGCGCACGACCTGCGTACCCCGCTCACCCGCATGCGCGCCACGGCGGAGACGGCCCTTAGCGCCGAGGACGGCCGGGACGGCCGTGAGGCGCTGGCCGATTGCGTGGAGGAATCCGATCGGGTCTTGGCTGTGCTCAACGCCCTGATGGACGTCACCGAGGCCGAGCACGGCATGATGCGGCTGCAACCGGAGCGAGAGTCGCTGGCGGCGCTCGTCGATGAGGTGCTGGAGGTCTACCGCTGGGTTGCCGAGGAGCGTCAGATCGACCTCCAGACGGACCTGGCGGATCCTGCGGTCGCCTCGGTCGACCCCCACCGGATGCGGCAAGCCCTGGCCAACCTGGTCGACAACGCCCTGAAGTACACGGAGGCCGGCGGCGCCGTGCGCATCCGGACGGGCACCGTGGGCGGGTGCGTCGAAGTCACCGTCACAGACACCGGGGTCGGCATCCCGGCGCACGAGCAGCCCAGGATCTGGGAGCGGCTTTATCGCGGCGAGAAAGGCCGGATGCAGCGTGGGCTGGGCCTCGGCTTAAGCTTGGTCAAAGCCGTCGTCGAGGCGCACCAGGGCGAGGTGCGGGTCGAAAGCGCAGCCGGGCAAGGGGCGTCTTTCACCGTGCGCTTGCCTGCCGCGGAGGTCGCCGCGGCCGCAGCGCCAGCGCGGAGCGGGTGAGGGGAGAGGCGTTTTCACCCCGGCCAGGTTAGGGTCTTGCGCAGGACTCAGGTGCGCCTTGCGTCCAGCTGACATCTCGGGAACGGTACGCTGCTTTGGATGCCCTCCATGCCTCGTCACCACGTCCGCCGGACCTTCCCTTTCGCCTTGCCGCAATCGATCTCGACGGCACGTTGCTCGGTCCCGACAAGACCCTTGGGGAAGAAAACCGCGCAGCGGTGCAGAGGCTGCAAGCGGCGGGGTGCCGGGTCATCTTGGCGTCCGGGCGCCGGCACCAAAACAGCATCCGTTTCCAACGCGAGCTCGACCTCCATGGCCCCATCATCGCCTGCCAAGGCGGGCTGATCCGCGACGGCGAAACCGGAGATGTCCAGGAAGCGCAGTTTCTCTCCTCCACGCTGGCCAACGCGGTCGTGGACGAAGGCACCCGGCTTGACGTCAACGTGATCTATTATCACCTCGACCATCTCTACGTCGGGTCGCACCGGGATGATTTTCTTGACCTCTACGAGCGGCGGGTGGGCGAGCAGGCGGAAGTTTTGCCGAACCTTGGCTCGTTGGGCGGGAAACAGGCGCTCAAAATTGTCTGGTACGCCGACCCGGCACTCCTGCGGAGCAAACGCGCGGGATTGAGCGAACGCTTTCGGGACTCTTTAGACGTGCTCTCCACAGAGGACGAAAACCTGGAATTCATGCCGCCCGGCGTGAACAAAGCGAGCGCGTTGGAAAAGGTGGCGCGACGCTTCGGGCTTTCCGCACCGGAGGTGTTGGCGTTCGGCGATGGTGAGAACGACGTGCCGATGCTGCGCTGGGCCGGGGTGGGCGTGGCAATGGCGCATGGCAACGAGTTGGCTAAGCGCGCGGCGGCGCGTGTCTCGCCGCCAGGTCCACGCGAGACGGCGTTTGCCCGGGCCGTGGACGCCCTGTTTGATGAAGCGGCCGGCGCCGACCCCCGTTCAAGATAGGGTAGGAAAACCGACCGCCGCGGAACTGGCGCCACCTTGTCCTTGCACGAGAAAAGCCGGGACCTTGGCAGGTCCCGGCTCTGGCAGACGATGGGTCAATTGCGGATCCGCGCCTAGGCCGTGAC
>CAXUNV010000565.1:0-3286 GCA_964252355.1 uncultured Chthoniobacterales bacterium
GTTCCGTCGCCGTTCCGCGGAGGCGAACGGCTCTACCGGACTGGTGACCTTTGCCGGTTTTTGCCCGACGGCAACCTCGAGTACTTGGGGCGGCGCGACCGGCAGATCAAGCTCCGCGGGTTCCGCATCGAGCTTGAAGAGATCGAAAGGGCGTTGCTTGACCTGCCGGAGGTGAAAGCGGCGGCCGTGGTGGCGTCCGGGGATTTTTTCGACGCGCTCACGGCGTACGTTGTGCCGGCAGCGGCAGGGTGCATGGCGGACGGGTTGCGGGAACCGCTCCGCCGCCGGTTGCCCGACCACATGGTCCCCTCGTTTTTCAAGTTGGTGGAACGGCTCCCGCTCACCGCGAGCGGCAAACTCGACCGCAACGCCCTGCCGCCGGTGTCCCGGGATGCCACCGCCGCGGGTGACGAGGAACCGGTGGCGCCAGCGACGGAGACGGAAAGGGTCCTCGCGTCGATCTGGCAGGAGGTGCTCGGCATCGGGAGGGTGGGGGTGACGGAGAACTTTTTTGCCATGGGCGGGCATTCGCTCTCGGCGACCCGGATCACCTCACGGATCAACCGCGCGCTCGGGACGCACGTGGCGGTAACTGACCTCTTCGAGGCGCCGACGGTCCGCGGCTTGGCTGAGCGTCTCGACGCAGTGCGTGGAGGTGCGGACGGGGGAGGAGACGAGGACCGGGAGAGCGGGACGATCTGAGATGGGAAGGGAACAAAAGGAGTTGAACAGAAGGCAACGAAGGTCACAAAGGAAGAATGCTGCTGGTTTTTGCTTTCTGACCGGGAGGAGCGCCGGCCCGTGCCTGCGGTGGGATTCTTCCAGAGCCGCGGAGCGGCGGAAAGAAGAAGAGCCTGGGGTGCAGGCAATGCAGTCAATTCGGGGCACCGTTCCCGAACCGCGAAGCGGTGGTAGGATGCGTAGCCTGGGGTGCAACCCCAGGGTTTCCGGGGTGGAGGGCGGAGCCCTGAAGGGGTGCGACAATCCGAGATCGGACCGCGCGCACCGTTTGTCTCGCCCCTTCAGGGCTTGGGCGTTGATGAAACGCCATCCTAGGGTTTCACCCCAGGCTCTATCTCTTGCCACCGCTTTGCGGTTCCGGAGGGGTCTTCGCCCCACCGCAAGCATGCTGCCGCAAGCCAAGATACCGCCGCTCTCTTTCCCCCCTTCGTGACGTTTGTGACCTTCTGTTCGCAACCTCTTACCCCCTCGTTACTTTCCGTCTAATCGCTAAACCATGGACACGGACGGATTCCTCCTTTCGCTCGAGCGTCGCGGGATCAGGCTCTGGTTGGAGGGTGCCAACCTGCGCTACGACGCCCCGAAAGGTAGCGTCGGCCCGGAACTCCTGGCCGAGCTGAAGGGCCGAAAAGAAGAGATCCGTGCCCACCTGCAACGGGGCGCCGCTCCGGCAACGCCCGCCTTGGTGCCCGTCCCACGCGATGGTGCACTCCCGCTTTCGCCGGCCCAAGAGCGGCTCTGGTTTTTGTCCCAGTTCAGGCCGGGCAGCGCCTTTTACCACATGCCGCTGGTGCTCCGGCTCGAAGGCGAGCTCGACGTCGCAGCGCTGGAGGGCGCCCTGGGCGGCGTCATCGCCCGCCACGAGGCGCTCCGCACCACGTTCACGACGGTGAACGGTCAGCCGGTGCAGGTGATCCATCCTTACGAAGGGTTCCGGCTGCCGGTCCGGGCGCTCGCCGACGAGCTTTTCCCGGAAGAGGAGCTCGAGCGCTGCATCCTGGAAGAGTCTCTGGCGCCGTTCGACCTCGAGAAAGGTCCCCTGCTGCGGGTCACCCTGCTCCGGCTGGCGGAACAGGTGCACGTGCTGCTCGTCACGATGCACCACATCGTCTCGGACGGCTGGTCGTTGGGCATCTTCTTCCGTGAACTGACGGCGTTGTACGACCTTTTTCGCCAGGGGAGTGGCGGTGGTGGCAAGGGCGCGTCGGACCTCCTGCCGCCGCTGCCGGTGCAGTACGCGGACTTCGCCGTCTGGCAACGTCAATGGCTCGCCGCAGACGTGTTGGAAGGGCAGCTGCGTTATTGGAGGAAGCAGCTGGCGGAGATGCGGCCGAGCGAAATCGCGGCCGACCGGGAACGACCCGCGGCGATGAGCTACCGCGGGGCGGAACGCGAGTTTTTCTTCCCGCAAGCGTTGCGCGACGACCTCCACGCGCTCAGCCGCCAAGAAGGGACGACCCTGTTCATGACCCTCTTGGCGGGGTTTTACGTGTTGCTCCAGCGCTACGGGGAGGAGGACGACTTGGCCGTCGGTTCCCCGATCGCGAACCGCAACCATGTCGAGATCGAGGATCTCATCGGATTCTTCGTGAACACCCAAGTGCTGCGGGTCGACTTGTCCGGCGACCCCGACTTTCGCGAGGTGCTGCGCCGGGTGCGACGAACGGCGCTGGAGGCGTACGCGCACCAGGACCTGCCGTTCGAGAAGCTGGTTGAGGAATTTTCTACGGAACGGGACCTGAGCCGAAACCCGCTGGTCAGGATCATGTTCGCGTTGCAGAACGCCGCCCCGTCCGAAATGACGTTGCCGGGTCTGCGGGTGTGGCAGCTACGGGACGCCGTGACCACGACGCGCTTCGACTTGGAGGTGCACTTCTGGGAAGAGGCCGATGGTCTGGCCGCCCGGGTCTTCTACAGCACCGACCTGTTTGAACGGTCCACGGTCGAGCGGGTTTTTGCGCATCTGCAGCGGTTGCTCGGGGAAGCCGTGGCGCACCCCGACCGGCCGGTGTCGGCGTTGCCCATGCTGAGCGGGACGGAGGAGCGGCACCTGACGACTGGGTTGAACGCGACGGCGTCTCCCTACCCGCGGGAAAACTCGTTGGCGGAGATTTTTGCGCAGCGCGCGGCAGAGGCCCCCCAAGCGCCGGCGGTGCTCGAGGGGGACGCGGTCACCAGCTACGGCGAGCTCGACGCGCGCAGCAACCGGCTGGCGCGCCACCTGCAGGCTGCGGGGGTGGGCGACGGTGCGGCGGTCGCCTTGTGCATGGAACGCTCGACCGACCTGCTCGTCAGCCTGCTGGCCATCCTGAAGGCGGGCGGCTTCTACGTGCCGCTGGACCCGGAGTACCCGGCGGAGCGCCTGCGGTTCATGCTGGAGGACACCCAGGCGGGCGTCGTTTTGGTGAAAGGGGCGGCGGCCTTGCCGGAAACGCCCGCGCGGCGCATCGACTTGATCGGGGAAGCGGGGGAGATCGCGCGCCGGTCGGACGCGGTGTTGCCCCCGGTGGCGGGACCCCGCTCGCTGGCCTACGTGATGTACACC
>CAXUNV010000566.1:0-3281 GCA_964252355.1 uncultured Chthoniobacterales bacterium
GTGACGGGGATGGACCGTGCCGCGATCCGTTGGGGTGTCGTTGGCTGCGGCTGGGTGGCGCGCGATTACGTGATCCCGGCCATCGTGCGCTCGCGAAACGCCCGGCTGGTGGGGGCTTTCGATCCCGATGCGGCCGCCCTCCGCTTGGCGCGCCAAGTTGCCCCGGACATGGCGGTGGCCAACCGCTTGACGGATTTGTTGGCGCGGCCGGAGATCGACGCCGTCTACGTCGCCACACCAAACCACCTTCACCGCGCGGCGACGGAAGCCGCCGCGCGGGCCGGCAAGCACGTGCTTTGCGAAAAGCCGATGGCGTTGACCCATGCCGATGCGGTCGCCATGGTCGCCGTCTGCGAAGCGGCGGGCGTTCAGTACGCGACGGCGTTCGACCAGCGGTTCCAACGCCGGCACGAGGAGTTGCGCGCGCTGGTGGCGGCGGGGCGCCTTGGTACGGTCACCGCCGTGCGGATCCATTACGCCTGTTGGACGCCGCGCGACTGGAATCCGCACCCCGAGGTCAAGGCGCACGACAATTGGCGCGTCGACCCGGCGAGGGCAGGCGGCGGGGCGTTCATCGACTTGGCGCCGCATGGGTTGGATCTTTCGCGTTACCTCCTCAACGACGATTTGGTCGAGGTGGCCTGTCTGCTGCAACGCCGCGTCTTCGATTACCCGGTAGACGACGGCGCGGCGTTGGTAGGGCGTTTCCGCCACGGCGCGTTGCTCACGCTAAACGTCGCTTACAACTGCCCAGACGCTTTTCCCCGCCGCATTCTTGAAGTGATCGGCACCGAAGCGATGGCCATTGCTCGTAACACGATGGGCCAGACGCCCGGTGGCACCTTGACGCTCATCGCTGCGGATAGCGGCGGTACCGAAGTCGTGGAGGTGCCGACGGCGGAGGACGTCTCGCCGTTTCAGCGCGGGATCGAGGCATTCAGCGAGAGCTTGTTGTCGGGCCACCCGTTCCCGTTCCACCCGGCGGGAGACCTACGCACCATGCAACTGATCGATTTGGCCCAGGGCAAGGCTCACCCTTGGCGTCCTGAAGTGGCCACCTCAGCCGTTGAGCTGCCTGCACCTACCGTCTTGGTATGAAGCCCTACGTCTGCGACCATTGCGGCTTCTGGCGCGTCCGTCACGCTCCGCCCCTCGGTTGTCCCGTCTGCGAGGATTTTCGTCACAGTCCGCCGGATCGTGGGTACCATTTCGAGACGCCGGAAGAATTGTCGCGGCGGGTGGCTTGCCGTTGGCAGACCGACGAAGCCGGGGTAACCGCTTTTTGGAATGAGCCAGCCGTCGGCATTGGACCCCGGGGTTACCTGATTGAACGCGAGGATGGCAACATCCTGTTTGAGAACGCCGTCTGGTACAGCGACGCCGCCCTCGATTTCATGTACGAGCACGGCGGGGCACGCTGGGCCTCCGCATCGCACCCGCACGCCTACGGCGGTCTTCGCCAAGTGCAGGAACGTTTCCGGCCGCTCATCTACCTACCCAAGGTCGACCTGCCCTGGGCGGAGAGCTTCTCGGTCCACTGTCCGTATGACAACCGTATCCAATTGACCGAAGGGGCGGTCCTGGTCCGTTCTGGCGGACATTTCAGAGGGCACGCGCTCCTCTGGTTGAGCGATGTTCCAGCGCTGTTTGTAGGGGACATGCTGAAGCTGCACTTTGAGGACGGCCGACTCGCCGGGTTGAGCACGCACAAGGCCTTCAATCGTCGCATCCCGATGACGGCGGCCGAACTCCGACGCTACCGCGCCCTGGTAGCGCGACTCTCTTTCGAACGCCTGTACACGACCTTCGACGCCCTGCCCCGGGGCGGGCAGGTGTTGGCGCTGCGGTTGTTTGACCGGCGCCTTCAGGGGTTTCCTTCCACAGAACCGGTGGCGGTCGAAGAGTTGCTGGGGGTTGAGGCATGACGGCAGGCAGCGCCATCGCCCTAGAGACGACCTTAGAGGCATACCGCGACGCGCTCGCGCCGGCGGTGCGGGCCGGTAAGCTTACGGAATTCAGCCTCACGCCCATTGATCACCTCGACATTCCGCTGTGGACGGTGGCACTGATCGGCGAAGACGGCGCGCTGGCCGACGGGTTTGGTTACGGCCCAGACCTCCACACCGCGCAGGTGAGCGCTTGGGGCGAGACGCTCGAATGGTTCTGGGCGCGGGAGTCACTCAAAAACCGCCGGCGCGAACGGGGCACGTTCCGGCAAATGTCGGCCCGCGGCTATCCCGCCGTCGATCCCGTCTCGCTGTGCCTGGAAGCTGGTAGCGCCTACCGCTCCGGTGAAACGGTCCTGGAGTGGGTGGAGGGAGCCGTTTACCCGAGCGGGGAAGCCCGGTGGGTGCCGGTCGAGTTTGTCGCGCCGCGTTACGCCGACCTTGGCAGGGTGCCTGTCGAGCGCGTCGCCGTTCCGATCACCAATGGGCTGGGCGCGGGGTTGGAGTTTGCGCACGCCCTCTCGCACGGGGTGTTGGAATTGTTGCAGCGGGACGGCAACTCCGTCGCTTACCGCGCGTTGGACCGGGGGCGCACCCTCGATTGCGCCACGGTGCGAGACCCGCAGAACCAGCGACTGCTTCGCCGTCTGGAAGATCGTGGAATCGAGGTGCTTGCCAAGTTGGCCGCGACCGACTTTGGGTTGACCAACTTGTACGTGGTCGGCCACGACCGGGATGTCCGGCGTGCGCCGCACCCCGTGGCGCTCAGCGCTTGCGGTGAAGCCGTCGGGTTTGATCCGGAGCGCGCGTTGGGCAAGGCCCTCCACGAGTTCGCCTCCGGTCGCGCCCGCAAAACGTTCAACCACGGCCGGCTCGACGCCGTGCGGGCCGTGGCTCCGCCGGGCTACGTGGAGGGGTTCGACCGCGAGGCGTTCCGCAACGAGGATACCCGCGCTTTTGAGGGTATGCGCGCTTGGGTCGGGATGACGGGTCCGGAGTTCCTCGAACTGTTGCGTCACCCGATCTTCGACGTGCGCGAGCGGATTCCGTTCGCAGACCTGCCGCACACGGACGAGCGGGGGTTTGATGCTCGGGCCAAGCTCGATGAGTTGACGGCTCGTTTGGCGGAGGGTGGCCTCGAAGTCCTCTACGTGGATTTGTCACCCCCTGGCGGTGGCGTCACGGTTTTGAAGGCCATCGTGCCGGGTTTGGAGGTGGAGACGCTCACCTACGGCCGGATCGGCCTGCGCAACCTTCGGCGTCTTCTTGAAGTAGACGAGGGGTTGGTCGGGGGGGGGGGCGCGGCCCCGCGCGCGCAACCGGGGGGTTTTGCGG
>CAXUNV010000567.1:0-2938 GCA_964252355.1 uncultured Chthoniobacterales bacterium
CCGCCCCCCCGCCCCCCCCCCCGCCGCCCCCCAGTGCCGAGCCAAAGACGACCTTGTCAAATGTCCAAAAGCGTAAACTTTTGAAAACTTGCACCGTCTGGATGGTCGACGAGACGAATGCTTACGACGTTCGCCGAGCGGTGTCAAACATTTGTGCATAAAAATAAACTTTTGTGATAAACGGCGGTTCAGCCGACTCAGACTTGCCGGCCCGGCCTTCGGCACGTACCGTTTCGGGCCGAGTGGTCCGACCTCTCGCGGCCCGGGTCGGATGAGGAGTTGTTGACGGCCGCCAACTTCCCGTCCTTCGCACATGGATTCCTCCTCTCGTCCCGCCCCCGCCAAGCGCGGCAGACGGGGCCGCCGCAAGAGTTCGCCGACGCTCGTGCTCGACCAGAAAAACACCCTGGCGCGAGCCACTTGGCTCTATCATCACGAGAAACTCACCCAACAACAGGTGGCCGATGAGCTCGGTTTATCCCGCCCCACGGTCGTCCGGCTGCTCCGGCGAGCGGTGGCCGAGGGCATCGTCACCGTGTCGTTGCGGCTTGACGTGCTGAGACAGATGGAACTGGCGACCCGTTTAGCCGACGGGTTCGGGCTCAAAGAGGCGTTCGTCGTCCCGACCTCGGTGGATCATGCCGACAACGACATCCTTCGCGTGGTGTCCGAAATGGGCGCCCTCTACTTCGAGAACCACATTCAACCGAACCAAGTCGTCACCGTCACGTGGGGCCGAACGCTGTTGCAGGTGGCCCGGGCGCTCAACGAAAACCCGGTGCGCGGCGTGGCCGTCGCCCAGACCTTGGGCGGCCTCAACAGCGGGCACACGTACAACCTGAATCCCTACCGGGTGGCGTCCCTTTTCGGTGAGAAGCTGCACGCCCCGGTCTACCATCTCTACGTTCCGGTGATGGTCGCCTCCAAGGAACTGCGGGATTTGTTTCTTTCGGACCCGGGCGTGCAGTCGACCTTGGCGGTGGCCCGTTTGGCCGCCATGACGCTTGTCAGCGTTGGTAAGGTCGACCACACGGCGACGGTGGTGCAAACGGGTTTATTGGACGGCTCGGTCGTCGAACAGCTGAAAGCGCGTGGGGCAGTGGGCGACATCTCCGGTCGTTACTTCGACGTTCACGGTCAGCGCGTTCTCGGGGACGTCGACGACCGCATCATGGCGCTGCCCTGGGAGGATTTCGAGCGGTTCCAGAACGTCGTGGCGATCGCGTGCGGCGTCGACAAGCGGGACGCGATCCTCGGGGCGCTCCGCACCGGGATCATCGATCGGTTGATCATCGATGACCAAACCGCGCAGGCCCTGCTCGAGGCGGGCGGCTTCGCGTGACGATCGCAAGGGCGACCGCGCCGGCGCGGCCCCCTTCCTTGCGTGGTTGCGTGATCCGTTGCATCGCGTAGGCTACGCCCCTTTTACCGGCAAAAGCTCGGTGATCGGCCGCCGCCTAAAGCCGGAAACCTTGTCCGGCAGCACGCCCCAGGCGGAAGGTGCGTAATCGCTGATCAGTTCCCGGCACATCCCGCAGAGAGGAAAAACCAGGTGGACGCCAGTAAAGCTTTACCTTGCTGAAGCCGAAGCGCGGCTCCTACGACGTGCCAGCCGGCCTTGTACCTTGCGTGGATAGTTTTCACGGCGGCTTCGTTCAAGACCGCGTCAGGCCTCGGTCGACGGCGGTTTCTCTGCCTTCACTCGAGAGGCTGTTTTAGCTTCTGAAGTGAGGGCTTAAGCTCCATCTTGCGAATCCAAGTCAAAAACGCGGGTCGCGTCCAGACTGCCTACAGAGCTCATGCTGTCCAAACGGGCTCGGCCCTCGCGAATACGGCGCAGGCCAGCTAAGCTGGGGAGGAGCCATGATTAAGGCGCGGGTCTTTGCTTTGCTCTGGGTTGCGTTCACGTCGGGTGCTCTGCCCGCGGAGTTGCCCATTTGGCGGCCGTCGCCGGGTCACGCGCAGGTGCCGATCTGGCCGGACGGGAGGATGCCCGACGCGGCGCCCGCCCTGGGCCCAGAGACGGCGGCGGACGGGGGCAAGCCGGTGGCCGGCCGGCCGTGGGTGGCGGTGACCGACGTCTCGACGCCGACGATGACCGTCTACCGGCCGGCGGGGAAGAACACGGGCGCGGCGGCCGTGGTGTTCCCCGGGGGCGGCTACAAGGTCCTGGCCATGGACCTGGAGGGCACGGAGGTCGCCGACTGGCTGACGTCCCGGGGGATCACGTGCGTGCTCCTGAAGTACCGCGTCCCCTTTTCGGGGCCGTACCTGGACGAGGCGCGCGACCGCATGGTCTACCCGGACGCGCCGAGGGCATTGCAGGACGCGCAGCGGACGGTCAGTTTGGTGCGTTCCCGCGCCGCCGACTGGGGCGTCGACCCGCGCAAGGTCGGGGTGCTCGGCTTCTCGGCCGGCGGGCACGTGGCGGCGGGGGTGAGCACGCGTTTCAACGATCGCGCCTACGCGGCGGTCGACGACGCCGACCGGCAAAGCTGCCGGCCGGACTTCGCGGTGCTGGTCTTCCCGGGCCACCTCTGGGACGACGAGGACCGGGACCCGCCGGGCAACGGCGACGGGAGGTTCGCGCTGAAGCTGCGTTCGGACGTCCGTCCGGGCCGGGAGACGCCGCCGACGTTCCTGCTCATGGCCGAGGACGACCATGTCGACGGCGTGGAGCAGGCGCTGACCTACTACCTGGCGCTCAAGCACGCCGGGGTGCCCGTGGAGATGCATTTGTACGCGCAAGGCGGCCACGCGTTCGGGCTGCGGCCCACGAAGGACCCGATCACCCGCTGGCCCGGGTTGGTGGAGAAATGGCTGGATACGATCGGGATGATCTCAAGTGAGCCGGGCGCGAAAGCGGACGGCGGAGACTAACGCCATCGCGATCGTTGGAACGTCGGCAGCCGTGGGGCGGGCAGCTAAGGTGAGGGCT
>CAXUNV010000567.1:2966-3275 GCA_964252355.1 uncultured Chthoniobacterales bacterium
GCCAAAGGGCCTGCGGTGGGGCGTTACCCCCCGGACGGCAAAGGGGGGCGGCCACGAAAGTTGACGGCCACCGGCTGGTCTGAGCCTTCATGGAAAGGTAGTGTGCCGAGAGTTCTGCAAAAAGGAGGGGGCCATGGTAAGCGGTCGGAGGTGCTAACAGCCAACCGAAAGGAGACAGACCATGGCCCCGAAGGAGGGTAAGCGAGGAAGCCGAGGGATCCAAGACTTGGTGAAGGAGGATCCCGATTTGGTGCGCGCGCTGGTGCGCGCGGCGGTGCAGGAGTTCTTGGAGGCCGAGATGGACGAGGC
>CAXUNV010000568.1:0-3253 GCA_964252355.1 uncultured Chthoniobacterales bacterium
AGGGTGCCGGTTCGGTGTTGCGTCAGGCGAACTTCGTTCCACAGCCTAATTTTAGGGCAAAACTGCGTTCCCGGATAGCCTCTGAGACGTAAGCGCGGGTTTTGCCCTCGGCATCCTTGTGCCAGGCCCGATCCCGAGCCGGGCCGAACACCTCGCCTTTGGCCAGGCGGTACTTGGTTACCGGGGGTAGGCACCCGGTCCATCGTCGAGCGGGAAGCTAGATTTCGTCCCCATGACGTTCAACTCGATCGTCCCCGCTAAGACCTTGTAGCTCCACGGCGGCTCGACGCCTACCGACCACCGCTTCCGCCCGTGGAGATCCCAGGCCGCCAGTTCCAACTCGGCCGAGAGGATCACTCGATCCTCAAACCTGGCCCAGCCCCAGAACCCACCGTCCGTGGCGTCCATCCAGAACCGACTCGGCTCGTCCAGCCGGTAGGCGAGCAGACGCTCGCCCACCCCGACAAAGAGCAGGTCCGTCTCCGGGACGAGCAAGGCGCCGGGGTGGAAGCCGCCCGACGGGTCATATCGCTGCGTCACCACGAGGAACGGCCAACTCGCCCCTCGCGAGACGGCCAGGAAGCAACTCTCGCCCTCGGGGCTCTGGAGGTCGAACTCCTCGACGAGCCGGGCACGCTCGACATAGCTCGCATATTGGTCGGGAAGCCGATCCGGGTGGCCGGAGAGGGTATATGGGCCGAACGTCATCGAGAACATGGGTTGGCCGGCGTGGAGGTGACCAGGGGGATCACATGGCCTGGCCCATGACGGAGCAGATCGCCGAGCGCCCCGAGGATATCCCGGCCTTGACGGCGACATGTCTGCAGGAGGCTGGCCAGCACCGCGTGCGTCTCCGCCCCGGCGTCGGTCCGGTTGCCCGCCGACAGCTTCCGCGCGATCACCGCCGGGCGGATCTCGCGTTCGGCCAGGTTGTTCGTCGCGTCCACCCCGTCATGGTCCAGGAACCGCAGCAGGTGCTCGTGTTGCTTGCGCAGCCGCCTGGCCAACCGGGCGTTGTCCGGGTCGGTGTAGCAGCCCGCCAGCAACCGATCCAACTCGGCGTGGACCTTGCCCCGGAGCACGGCATAGCCGTGATTGCCGATCGTCCCGCGGCGACGTTTCAGGGCCATCGCCTTGCGGAGCAGCGCCGCCACTCGGCGGCTGAACCGCACCGCACCTCGGGTCTTGGACCGCTCGATCTCTCCGCAGGTCTTCAGCAGGTGGGCCAGGCACTTCTGCTTGGCGAAGGGGAGCGGGTCATAGGCCAGGAAGCAATCGCTGATGAGCACCCCGGCGAACTCCTCGCCCAGCACCTCAACCACCACGCCATGAGCCCGGCTCTTGCGAATGCGGTAGAGCGTGACGTTCTCATCGGCGAAGACCCAGAGCCAGGCCGAGCGTCCGCCGATCTTCCAGCCGGTCTCATCGACATGCTGGACGGCAGCCTTCTTGGCCGCCTCGACCAGCCGGTCATAGCTGAGTTGGGCCAGCTTCCGCAAGCGATGACCGCTCCGGACCAGGGCCGCCGAGCAGACCGCAACCCCGGTGAGCGTCAGCAGGACCGAGGAGCACTTGCGATAGGAGACGCCGAGGCGATGCTTCAGGTCGGCGGCGAGGCCAAGCAGGCGTGGGCCATACTGGACGGCGGCCGAGCCCAGGGCGTCGGAGGTCTGCTCGGGATGACGGCCCTGCACTCGGCGTAGGCAAGCCGGGCAGCGAGCGACCGGGACTTGGAAGCGAGTGACGACTGGCTTGGGCTGGGGCAGGTCGATCTGATACTGGTCATGGATCGTGACCGGGGCTTCGCCGAGCGGCGTGTGACACTCCGGGCATTCTGGCGGCATGAGGACTTCGATGGTGCGATCGACCTGCTCCGGCATGGGTGCGGGTCGATGACTGGGCGAATGCCCTGCCTTGCGTCCGGGCCGCTTGGGGTCGGCCTTGGGCGGACCCTTGGAGAAGGGTGCGGCTTGCCGCTTGCCCGCCCTCCGGGACTGCTCCAACTCCGCCTTGAGACGTTCCACCTCGGCGCGTAACTCGTCGATCTGACGTGACTGACGCCGGGTCAGATCGGTAAGCTCCTCGTAGGTAGGCGGCTTGGCATCCATGACGGGAGTTTTACTCGACAGGGCATAGGAAACGCTACAGAGCAGCGGTCAAAGACCCGGTAACCAGGTACTCTCGTGATGAACGACTTGGAGCCGGCGGAGAAGAGGTCGACCGTGCTGTTGGCGAAATCGCGTGCCCGTTGATCGTAGAGGATCGATCGGTTCCTCATGCCGCCGACCCACCGGCCCGCCGCCATGAGAAGGGCCATGACGACCACGGCGATCATCAGCAGCCGCACGGTGGATCGGGGAAATCGCATAGACTGCTCCCGTTACACCTCGCTGCCTGTCCTTGGAGAGGATTTTAACAATCGGCTCGCTTGTTGTCGTCGTGAGTCGACCATTGGTGCACCTGTGCGTGCGTGCAAGCGAACCGCCCGTGTTTGGTCCTAATAATCCCCTGAATTTGCACCGAGCGGTTTGGAGCCATCTTATGGCCCAAATTTGATGGGTTGCCCCTCTCGAAAGTCCGTGCTAGGTTTGGCTCGCATAAAGGGCGTTATGCGAGCCAAAACACACGAGCGGGTAGGGTGAGCCTCGGCCACGGCCTGGAGGTCATCCGGCGGCGGCGCGGTCCGGCCCACGTTGTGAAGAAAGACAAGACGCCGACCCTCAACGGCCATGCCGCCGGCCAGTAGCTCGGATGGCAAGCGGCCCTGGTTCCGGCTGCCCGCGAACGGCGGCAAGCCGCACAATATGCCCGCCCAACACAACGCCAAAGCCTACCCCAGTCGGCCGGGATCGCTGATACAAGGCGGAGGCCGCTCTTCCGCTCGGCGGCAGGCTAGACCAAATTTCTGACGACCAGCCGAATGATGCGGCATGCGGCGCTCACGCGAACCAGCGGCGAGCGACGGAGACAGGGGGCGACACGCCGGTCTGCTGCCATAAGCTCCGGGCGACCGGGAACACTAGTACTCCACCAACCGAAATTTGCTAGGTGAACCCTGGCCGTTCTGGCAACTTGGGCTGGCCGCCCACCCGCAATTTAGCGGTGGTGGTCTACTAGAGTCGCTGCACAATACCAGGAATCAACGCAAGTCATGTCTTAGCTGCGGTTTAGGGTGATAATTGGCCGACTACCAAACTTTGCCTCAATTCGTTGCAGGGCATGAGGTTAGGTGGCTATATCTGATATTGTGCAG
>CAXUNV010000569.1:0-3244 GCA_964252355.1 uncultured Chthoniobacterales bacterium
GCCGTTCTCGCTTCCCCTTGCCTTTTGCTGAAATGCCCGGCCGCGGCGCGGGTTTCTCGTTGGAGGCACCGGAAGGCGTGCGTTTCCTGACGCGCAGCCGGGTTTTTTCGGAAGCGGAAAGGGGCGCGCTGGGCAACTTGGTCGGATGAGCGGCGGGTACTGGAAGGATGACCCGACCACCCACGCCGCGTCCGCCGAACTAGGAACGTAGTATTCGAACCTTAAACCCCCAAAACTTCCTATGGAAGACAGCACGAAAGACAAAGTCAAAGGCAACGTCGACCAAGCCTCCGGCACGGTGAAAGAAAAAGTAGGTCAGGCCACGGACGACCCAGACCTGCAGGACGAGGGTGCCGGCCAAAAGCTTAAGGGCAAAGTGCAAGACAAGGTCGGCGACATCAAAAAGGTGTTCGAGCAGTAAGGCACCCCGCTCCGGCGCGGCAGTTACGGCGCACCCTTCAAATAAGGGTGCGCTTTTTTGTTCGTTGGCCCCCCTGGCTGCCACAGCCAAAAATAAAGCGTGTGCGCCTCGACAAGTAGGCACCCGTCACTCATAACGATGCCAGCAGTTCGGCCCCGGCCGGGGCGGACCTCAGGCAAGCATGCAACACCCTGACTGCGAGGTCATCGTCGTCGGTGCCGGCCCGACTGGGCTGCTCGCGGCGGCGTTGCTGACACGCAACGGCGTGAGCGTCCGCATTTTTGACAAACAACCACAGGGAGCGAACGAGTCGCGCGCTTTGGGTGTGCAGGCGCGCACGGTAGAGCTATTCCTAAACCTTGGTATGGCGGACGAGTTGCTGAACCGCGGCACCATCGTCACGACGGCATGCATCTTTCTGGACGGCAACGCCAAGGCGGAGCTGCACTTCGACCACGTCAAACGGGCGGACACACCGTATCCGTTCGTCCTCGTCGTACCGCAGCGCGAGACGGAGATGATCCTGCGCGACGAGTTGCGCCGTCTTGGCGTGGAGGTTGAGCGTCCCGTGGAGGTCACGAGCATTGCGCAAAGCCCGGACGGGGTCACCGTGCTCGCCAAAGGTACGGACGGCGCGGAGTTCGCGGTGCGCGCGGCGTATCTGGTGGGCGCCGATGGCGCGCACAGCCTCGTGCGCAAGGCATTGGGCCTAAGCTTTGCAGGCGCGCCGTACCCGCAGGATTTTCTGCTCGCCGATTGCCGGGCCGACGGGTTGCCGGAGAGCGACGGCTTTGGGATGTATTTGCACGGCACGAGCTTTGCCGTGCATTTACCTCTGCCGGGCGAAGCAGGGCTGGGGCGGGTGATCACGTCGCGAATCGGCCCAAACGAGCCCATGGGCGACGCCGCTGGCGCGCCGCACGGCGGCAGGGACGTGCCGCTGTCGGAGGTGGAGCAAGCGTTTCGCGCGGCGACTAACACCGCCGTGCGCCTAAAAGATCCGATCTGGACCTCCCTTTACCGGGTCCACCACCGCGGCGTAGACCGGTACGGGGAAGGGCGGGCGTTTGTCGCGGGCGATGCCGCGCACATCCACAGTCCCGCGGGCGGTCAGGGGATGAACACGGGTCTCCAAGACGTCGCCAACCTCGCCTGGAAATTGGTCCTCGCGCTCCGTCGAGACGCTGCACCCCACCCGTTGCTCGCCACCTACCACGCTGAGCGTTGGCCAGTGGGTCAGCGCGTGCTCAAAGAGACGGACAGAGTTTTTTCCGCCATGACCTCGTCAGCCGGCTGGTTCGCCGCCTTGCGAAACGCCGTGGTGCCCCGGGTTGCCGGGATGCTCTCGGTGGCCGGTTTCGCTTGGGAACGGGCGTTCAGCTTCGTCTCCCAACTGGGTATCCGCTATGAAGCTAACGCGTTCGTGCTGGATGAGGCGTCGCGGAGAAAAAGCCACTTCTGGAGACAAGGACCTGCCTCCGGTCACCGTGCGCCCAACGCTTTGTTTGCGCGCAACCAAGACGTGTTCGGCCTTTTGTGTGGCTACCGCTTCCACGTTTTAGCACTGTCGCGGCGCCCGCTGACCGGCACGGAGGTGGGGTCGTTGTGCGACGAACTCGCCGCGTTACCGTCCCCGCCCGGTATCGGTTTGGCGACGCACCTGATCGCCTTTTCCGCCTCTGGACAGGACGGACGCATGGCGCGGGCAGAACTTGCCGGGGTTTTCACCGCGTACGGGTTGGACCAGGAAACCCCGCAGGCGCTTTACCTCATCCGACCGGACGGCTACATCGCTTGGCGCGCCGACCGGACCGCCGCGTTACCAGAGCTTGCCGCCTTTGTCCGGGAGCGCTTCTGCTGAGAGTCGCGACGGGCGTAGGGAAACGCGGGCGTCTCGCCCGTTTCCGGCCGCAAGGGTTCTTTAGGTGAGCGCCCAGGGGCGTCCTGCCCGTCACTAAGCGGCCGATGTCCTGCGACCGTCGTCCATCTTTCCGGCCGCTTGATGACGGGTAACATGCCTCGCCTTGCCGTCCCCATCGTTAGTGGCGGCCGCGTTTCACCGGTACCGGCGGGACGCCGGCGCTCCCCGGGGAACCGGCGACGTCTCGTCGAACTCGCCTTTGCCCTACCTACCTTTGGGCGAAGTGCGTCTGAGAGCAAGGAGCGCGTCCAGCGGTGTTCTCGGAAAATACAAAGTTGGACTGGGAGCGAGAACTTCTCCTCTAAAAACCATCATCCGCAACTCCCTGCCAGCAAAATATAAAGATGGACTCCGGCCCCCAAAAGCTGTTCGAGCCAGAAACGCGGTTTATATAAAGTTGGACCGCGAACCAGGAGCGCGCCCGTGGCCCGTCCAGCGGAGTGATCCTACCTGTCCCCCGCGTCCACGGCGCGCCGCAGCAGCCCTCCCGCCGTGGCGAACCAGACCGACTGGGTGAGCAGGACCAGGCCGAAGCCGTGCGCCCCGAGCGTGAGGTGCCCGCTGCCCAGCGCCAGCACGATCCCCGGCCCCAGCGTGAGTCCATACCACCCCAGGGCCGCCGCCAGCCGCCCGGTTTGCAGGACCGCCCACGACCACAGGAAGATGGACACGCTGGCACCCACGGCGTAAACGGCGGCAAACGCCACCACGACGCGGGCGTTGTATTCGAGCAGCAACCACCAGGATTCCACCTTCGGCCCGCCCGCGGCCAGCCGGTCCAGGAGGTCGGCGGCCACGAAGCCGTCCATCGTTCCCGCGACCACGACGGCCGCCGCCGCCAGCCCATAGATTGCCAGGGCGGCTTGCGCGAGCCGACCGCCCCGCGCTGACAGGTGCCGACT
>CAXUNV010000570.1:0-3243 GCA_964252355.1 uncultured Chthoniobacterales bacterium
GTCTTGCAGGGGCGCGGTGTCGTGGCTGGCAGACTCTTCGCGGGCCACCGCCTCGCTGTTGGTGGACGTGCCTGGGGTTGGTGGCGCGAGCGCCGTCCCCGCCACGGCCAGCGTGATGGGCGGCGCCTTGGCTTCGACGTACGCTTCCGTGACCGGATCGAAATACCACAAGGACGCCCCCGGGGTGCGCGCCAGCGCCTTCTCCGCCGCCAACGGAAACGTGAAGGCCTTCACCGCGCTTACCCCGACTTCGTCCAGGGGCGTCAGTTCGCCTACCGGATGGTAAGCGTGCCAGCCATCCGCCTCGGTCAACCGGGGGTCCTCCATCCGGTCGAAGTTGCCCAACCCGCGCACTTCCACGCGAAGGTTCACCGGTTCACCGACGCGCGCTTGGTCCGAGGCGATGGAGGAGCTCATCGCAAACTGTCCGACGGCCCCGGAAAACTCCGCCGGCCGCCCCGCGGTGGGCAGCGGTCGGATCTCGAGGGTGACGCCATTAGTCTGCACTTTGACCTCCTTGCGCGGACCACCGCCAAAAAGGTCCGCGAAGGGCGGTTGGTCAAAGAAGTCATCGAAGCCGTTCGGCCGCCGCCGGTTCAGCGGCATGCGCAGCAAGAACTCCTGGTAGGCGGAGTGGAGTTCCAACCTGCCGGCTTTCACCCCGCTGATGGCCGTCTTGTAGATGAGCACGCCGTATTCCTTGCCGTTCACGTACTGCCGCCGCTCCACCGGTTCGGGGTAACGGCGCGTCACGAAACCATCCCCGTCGATGATGGGGAGTTGACCTTGGGGGTAGGGCTGGAACGAAAGGCGACGGTCGAAGTAGAACCGAAGCTCGATCGGCAACTGCTCGCCCACGAACGCCGACTCTTTGGGGACGACCAGTTCGCCGAAGAACGGTTGCTCCTCGTCGTCCGGGTTGCTCCCCGGATCACGGGCCGCCGTTTGCACGAGGGACGGAGGCACGGCGGGGTTTAGGTGGTCGGCCGCGGCAACCCGTCCCGCCATCGCCGGGAGGACTGCCGTGACGGCGAGCAGGCAGGTGGGGAGAAAGGGCAGACGACTCATCTCACCAATCCTTGGCCACCGGCCGGTCGCGCCGGTGATGGTTCAAGTTGACGTGGTCCTCATCGCCACGCAGGGAGTCAAGCAGGCCCCGCGCTTCCTCTGCGGACATGCGCCCCGGTGCCGTCTCCGGCTGGGCCTCTTCGGGCGTGCGCCCGTCCTCCGCGCCGGGCCGCTCCCGTAAGTCGCCTTCCTTCTTCTCCGTCGGCGTGGCCTCTGCATCGGGCGTGTCCGGCGAGGAGTCGTCCTGCGGCCCATCCCCTTCACCAGCAGGCGGCGTGTCGTTGTCTTCGGGACCGTTCTCGCCCGAAGGGTCTTCGCCGCGTTTCGGCTGCTTGGCGTCCCCGGCCCGTTTGTCCTGGGAAGGATCGCCCTGGCCTTTGTGCCGGGACCGGGAAGGCCGGCCTTTTGGTGAGTTCGCCGACTGTTGGCGTTTTTGTTCCTCGGTTTCTTTGATCCGCCGTTTCAGCAGTTCCAAATTGCGCCGGGCCGCCTCGTCCGTGCCGTCGATCTCCAAAGCCTGTTCGTACTGGTAGCGCGCGTCGTCATATTTCGTCAGGCGGCCTTCGAGATCCTGCTGCGCGTCGCCCTGTTTGAACAAGGCGTTGCCGGCATTGAAGTACGCGTGTTGGCGCAAGGTGAGGTCCGGGCTGTTCATCGCCTTGGCGTAACCCTCGAACGCTTGGTCGTATTTCCCCAACCGATAACCGGCGTCACCGGCGTTGTAGTTGAGCAACGGATCGTCGGGTCGGCGCTGCAGCTCCTCGCGAAAGCGGTCCCACGCGTGCTCGTAATCACCCTGCCGGTAGAGTTCGAGGGGGGTAGCGGCGTGCAAGGCGACGGCTGCGGCCAAGGTCAGGGCGATAGCGGGCGCCATGGCGGCCGGCACGGCCCGACGGGTCGGCGGCGTGGTGGAGAGCGTCCCGGGGGGGGGCCCCCCGCCGGGGGGGGGGGGCCGATGGGACGCCGGCGCGGGCCCCGCCAGCAGGACCAAACCGGCGGCCAGCGGCCACTGGAAGCGTTCCGTCGGAATGCGCAGGGCCCGTTCGTTGGCCCGCCGTTCGGTGATTCGGGAGAGGCCTTCGCGCAGCAACCGGGCCGCGGTCCCGACCTCCAGGCGCGTGTAGAAGCCTCCCGTCGCCTCGGCCACGGCGCGCAGGCTCCCCTCGTCCAAGCGACTGATCACGGGGTTACCTTGGCGATCGCGCAAGGGCAAGCCTGACGCCAGCGTCACCGGACCGCCCTCGACCGAACCCACGCCGACCGTGAAGATCCGGATGCCGAGTTTTGCGGCGGCTTCCGCCGCCACCACCGGGTCGCCCTCCAGGCTCTCCCCGTCGGTCACCAGCACCAGCGCGCGGTAACCCTGCTCGCTCCGGCCGAACGCTTGCATGGCGGCGCGGATGGCTCCTTCCACGTCGGTCCCACCGCGCTCGACGGTGTTGGTGTCCAGACCGGCGAGGGTGGAGCGGAGCGTGGCGTCGTCCGCCGTGAGGGGGGCTTCGACTTGCGCGTCACCCGCAAACGCGATCAGGCCGAACCGATCGCTGGAAGAGCTGCGCACGATGTCTTCGACGACGAGTTTGGCCCGGGTCAACCGGTTGGGGCTGACGTCAGCCGTGAGCATGCTGCGCGAGGTGTCGATGGCAAAAAAGATGTCGCGGCCATGGCGCACGGTGGGCCGCTCGGTAGAGCCCCACTGCGGTCGGGCGCAGGCCAGGGCGAACGCGCCCAAGGCGGCCAGCAGCAACGCCCGGCGCACCGTGTGGCGGACCGGGGAGGTGCTCTGCACCAAGCGCGACCGCAGCCTCGGCGCGACGAGCCGGGCCAGCCGTCGGCGCACCTCCCGGTCGCCCCGCCACATGGCCAAGGCCAACAGCGGCACGACGAGCAGCAGAGCGAGTCGCCAGGGTTCCGCCAACGTCACGGGACCGTCCTCCAAACCGTTTCCGCACAGAAGGTGCCGAGGGCGATCAGGAGCATGCCAGGCATTGCGAACAGGGCAAAAAGGTCTTCGTAGCTACGGAACTCTTGCACAGACACTTCGCGCTTCTCCAAGCGGTCGATGTCGGAAAAGATCTCGTTCAAGCTACGGGTGTCGGTCGCCCGGTAGAATTTGCCGTGGCCGATGTCGGCGATTTGGCGGCAGGTGTCTTCTTGGAACGGCATGTACTCCTG